>JAGRBY010000482.1 GCA_020433835.1 Anaerolineae bacterium
GGAAACACACGGGCCTGACCGACTCGCTCCAAGACATACTGCGCCCCACCGGAGAGCTGCTGCCAGCGCGTGGCATCCTTGATCGGATTGATGACGGTTCCCCCGGCCACGATCAAATCGAAGGTGACGGCCGCCAGGATCAAACCGGCAAAGAGCGTTGGGGACAGGAGCCGCCGGGCATAGAGGGTAAACAATCCGGCGGCGATGATGATGTTCGTCGTGAGTAACACCACCGGCACAGTCAGTTGGGGCAGCCACCCCACCAATAGTCGATCTTCGTAAATGGGGTTAAATGTGTAGCCGAGGTCAAAAAATACGCGGAGTAGTTTTCGATTGAGGTTACTCCAAGACGCAGCCCATTGCAAGAGAACCGCCTGCCCCAGCCAAGCCAACCCCAACCCCACGATCAGTAGACTGCCGATGGCCAACACGATCATCAGGGTTGTCTTCGAGACGCCCTGCTTCAGTAGTACATCCAGGCCAACGCCGGCCAAAATAGCCAAGGCCAGATTGACCCCCAACACCCAGCGGGACGGAATGCGAAACAGATCAAAGCCGGGCAAATATTGGATAATGGTGGCGTAGAACGGGGTGTAGCGCCCCATCGCCAGCAAGACTGCGCTCAGTAAGAGTAGCATAAAAAATAGGACGGGGGACTGCCGGCGCCGAGGCCAACTGAAGAGCACCAACAGCAGCGGAATAAAACCCACGTAAATAAAATCCTCTTGAAACGGATCGCCCCCTTTAAAACCGACCACGTTGTTGCCAAACGCGCTGGGCAGCAGCAGGTTAAGCCACAGCGCCGGCGGCAATGAATTTTCGATCAGCAGTTCAAACCCTCGACTGGCTAAACGGACGGTGAATTGAAGCATCTCGATGGTGGGGATCAATTGGGGCGCAGCCAAGAGTAAACCGCTGACCACAATGGTTATCATCAACAGGCCGGTGATGAGCGCATAATTCACCTTGTACCGGTGTGGCCCCAAGAAAAAGTCGCCTACAATTTTGTAAACCCCGTAGCCGGACATCATCACCAGACTGTAAAAGGTGATTTGGGGTTGGGCTGTAGAAATTTGGAGGGCTATGGGAATTCCGGCCAGCATGGCGACCAGCCAACTGCGGCGCTTAAGCGTTTCAATGGCCCCCCAAAGCACCAGCGGCAGCCAGATGGCGCCGGTCATAATGTTGACATTTACATTTTGGGCCATCAAAAAGCCGCCGAAACCAAAGGATAAACCGGCCAACGTCGCCCCCCAGCGACTCAGGCTCAGTGAGCGGGCCAGGATAAAGGCAAAGCAAGCCGCCAGAGTGTAGTGCATGAAGAGAAAGAGCGATAACTCTAATGAGGGGCTCAAGGAACTTAAAAAGATCGCCCGCAGCGGATACAGCACCCCAATTTGCGTTTCGGCCAGCATCGGTTTGCCCGCCTGCCGAAAAGGGTCCCACAGCGGCACTCGTCCGGCTAGCCATTCGTCGGCGACAAAGATATGGCCGGGATAGTGAATCCAGGTGATATCAGTCCAGTAGAGGGTTTTTCCGGCAAAAATTAGTTCAGGGAAGGCCAAAAAGGGAACGATAAGGAACAGGGCAAAAATGAGTAGGGTTGGAATGAGAAATTTGTTTTTCGCAGCGATGTTATTCACGTCAATTTGATAGGAAACATCATGAGTAGGTTAGTGAGTTGACCCATTATCTTCTAATTCGTTAAGGGATGTCCTCGTCGACGCAATTTTTCCAACAACCAACAACCAAAAACAAGGAGGTAGCAATGGATTGAGGCAGAAGTTATCGTGGCGAGGTCGAAGCAAAGCGGTGACGTCAAGTATACCATAGCTTGACGTGCCGTAAAAGGTTTGAGAGGAAACTTTAAAAGGGAAGTAGGACGTGGTCAACTGTTAACGCCAATGGTGCTAGAGTAAGGTTTATACTGGTGTCCTGGGGCCTGTCGGGTCGCTTATGTTTGTATACTTTACAACCTCATAGAGATCTATACCGACTCTCATAGTGATCTGCACCGATTCTCATAGTGATCTAGCGCGAACCTCATAGTGATCTGCGGCGACTCACTATGAGGTTCGGCTGCACCTCAATGAAGCTCAATATTACTCCCCCTATGATCCGGCGGGGTTGCCGCCGATACCGCCGGCCATCAAGGGGAACTTACGCCGCTGTCGCCAGCCAAACCCGCAAGCGTTATAAAGCGTCGTCCCGTAGTCGCAGCGAATGGGCGGTGAAAAGTCTTCTAAAAAGCAGAGCCGATTGTGGCTCTGCTTTTTTTATGCCATCAGTATTATGACTAACCCATCGCACTCCGCCCAACGCCTCCGCCTAAGCCGACCCCATGCAGACTTGGCCTAAGGGCAACCCCAAAGTGGCAAAACCAACTTCAATAAAAAGCGCCGTGTCTGGGTTCGGCTTTAGGCGGGTTGTTAGCGGGCTATTCCGTTTCCAAGCCTTTTTATCATCTTAATTCATCTTATTTTTTACAATTATTGGTAGATACAACTCTTCCCATACTCCCAATCCTTCAATCCGACGTATCCGGTGATTATCCTGATCCGCAATATAGAGATTTCCCCAGCTATCAAGAGTGATGGCAGTTGGTAAACTCAATTGTGCTTCTATGGCTACCTCCCCATCACCCCCGTATCCTGCTACGCCTGTACCCGCTACCGTTGTAATTACTCCTGTGGCTACCATTACCTTCCGTATCCGCTGATTTCCATTATCGGCAATATATAAATTCCCTAACTTATCCACCGCGACCCCGGTGGGAAAGTTCAGTCTGGCCTCAGTAGCTGCTCCCCCGTCTCCCGAATAGCCTCCATTACCTGGTCCTGATAAGCCACTGCCTGCTACCGTTGTGATTACTCCAGTGGCATCAAGCACCTGCCGGATCCGATGATTGTACGAATCGGCAATATATAAATTACCCGCTTTATCGACTGTTACATTACTCGGGTAGTTTAAGGCTGCTTCGGTTGCCAGTCCCCCATCACCAGAAAAGTCACCATTGGCATGGCCAGTCGGGCCACTTCCCGCCACGGTAGTAATGACACCTGTAGCCATAACTACTTTTCGAATACGATTGTTATTGGCGTCAGCAATGTAGAGATCCCCCTGCCCATCAGTTGCTATCCCAGTTGGTCCTTGCAGCTGGGCATTGATAGCCAACCCATTATCCCCTGCAAAGGCTTCGCTACCGTCTCCAGCCACGGTAGTGATAACTTGCGTACCAGTTGTGACCTGTCGTACTCGATTATTAAGTGTATCAGCAATGTAGAGATTACCGGAGAGATCGACAACGATACTACTGGGAAGGTTCAATTGGGCCTCAGTCGCCACTCCGTTATCTCCCCCAAATCCCCCATTCCCAGGGCCAGTTAGACCACTCCCCACTACCGTTGAGATGATGCCTGTCGCTGTTATCACTTGTCGGATACGATTATTGAACCGGTCGGCAATATAAAGATTTCCGGCTCCATCCAGAGCTACGCCCGTTGGGGTATCCAACTTAGCCTCCTTCGCCAAGCCATTATCACCTAAAAAACCGGCTGTGCCATTACCGACGATGGTATCAATGATGGGTACGGCGGCCATTACCTGCCATGTGATCGATCCAGCCGCAATTACCAGTAATGAGTAACCTATAATCTGGATATACTTTTTCATTCTCCTCAAAAATTATCCCGGATGTAAGGGTTCTGGTAGTAATGCTTCGAGTACTGCCCGCTAACGCTCGGCTTCACTTGCGCCCCGAAGAACGACCGCCAAAAATCAAGCCACTACCGGAAACACCCGCTCGATTTTACACCAACTTCGTCAGCGAGTTTAACCCCACCGAATAACCAACTTCACAGAAAACACCCGCTCAATAAAACGCGCCGATTGGGCGTCAAGTACAAGCCGTTGTTAGGCCGTTGTCCTAGCCTCCACTAACCAACACAGTACTTACCTACTGATAAGGTAATCATTCAGAGAAAATGGCTCATTATCCAGGTCGCTTCGTCCGATATTAGGCGTGAGTTAATCATTATTTGAAAATAGTTGGCAACCACACTTGCTCCGATATCTCGATCACAACGGTGGCGGTTACACTGGCCGTAGTCGTCAGAGCCTGCGCAGAGGTCAGCCATGCAGCGTTGGTCAGGAGAGTACCGCTTGTAACTGTGCTAGCGGTGACGGTTACAGTGCGGGTCATGGTCTGGTTAGGAGCGAGGCTGGCGATGCTCCAGCTAACAACACCGCTCTGGTGGAGGCCATCGTTGCTAGCAGAGGCAAAAATGGTGTTGTTATCCAGAGCATCAATCAGGGTCAGGCCTGTGGCGGTAGTGGTGCCACTATTGCTGAGGGTCAGCGTGTAGCTAATCGCCTGACCAAGAGCGGGGGACGGGTCACCAATGCTTTTGGTCAGGTTAAGGATTGGATCACCAAGATAGCGGGCGACAAAGAAGTAAGCTTGATTGTTGCCATCAGCAAATCCAGCCACAATAATTTTGCCATCTGGTTGAATGACCATAGACCTGGGGTCATCTCTAGTATCGCTGAGAGATGTTGTCACAATCCCCGTACCCTGGAACGTGGTATCCAAACTCCCATCAGGATTGTATCGCAATAAAGCAATATCTCCAATCAGATCACCAATAGGAGGAGCGTTAAACTCGCCACTAATGCCAGCAACAACCATCTTTCCATTAGATTGGATAGCGACGGAAGAAGCACTACTCTCATCACCTTGAACTGAGGTGGTGACAATTCCTGTTTGATTGAAGCTTGTATCTAAACTCCCATCAGGGTTATAACGAGCCAAAGCAAAATCATCGTCACTTCCGCCCGCGACTATAATTTTGCCATTAGGTTGATACATAACCGAGCTAGCACTAGAACGTGAACCAATGGTTGTCGTCACAATACCCGTTCCATTAAACTCAGCGTCCAAACTCCCATCATCATTGTATCGAACCACGGCCAAAGCACTGTCACCACCACCAGCAGCAATAATTTTGCCATTAGGCTGAAGTGTAACCGAAGAAGCAAAGGAATGAGTACCAATGGTTGTCGTGACAATACCGGTGTTATTGAATTCATTGTCCAAACTACCATCGGATTTATAGCGAATAATAGTTATATTTTCTCTCGACCCTAAACCATCATCAAACTCACTTTCACCCGCTAAGATTATCTTGCCATCAGTTTGAGTGGCTATCGACCAACCAATTTCAGAATTTGCATCTTTTGTAGAGGTTGTGACAATGCCAGTAGTATTAAAGTTGGTATCTAAAATCCCATCACTATGATAACGAACCAGAGCAAAATCTCCAGTGCTTGTGCCTCCGACAAGGATTCTGCCATCAGGTTGAACAGCTATCGCAAAGCCAAAACCATAATAGTCGTTTTCGTTTATAGAGGTGGTCACAACACCTGTATTATTGAAAGTTGTATCTAAACTGCCATTGGTATCATATCGAATCACAGCAAACCCATCTCCTCCGTTATTTGTACCCGCGACCAATATCTTACCATCAGGTTGAAGCGCAACGGCAAACCCACCGTCGCTGCCATTACTTATTGACGTGGTCACGACCCCTGTCCCACCAAAAGTGAGATCAAGGTCGCCAGGGCCATCAGCGTGGGTCAGGGTTGTCCAGATGAGGGTCAAAATCAGAGCTAGGGTTAAGGCCAAGCTGAGTTTTTGGATCATTGGCGGTTTTCTCCGCT
>JAGRBY010000483.1 GCA_020433835.1 Anaerolineae bacterium
CTTGACCTGGCGCAACCACTTCTCCGTCATCAACGTGAGGAGTAAACTGGACATGTTCATCTACAAAAGCAAACGTGCGAGCTGCTACCTTGAGACCGGCTACAACACCGGCTTGTTTGGCGATGAATTGCCCCCGCAGTTCCAAGTCTGCCAGAACAATACAGTCGGTGGTCACATCACCATCGCCAATATCTTCTTGTAGAGCCTGTCGAATAGCAGACTCTACTTGTTCAAGTTGTGTTTCTAAGCTATCGTTCATCCATTTTGTCCTTTCTCTATATGCTCTCCCCTATTCCGTTGGCCACAGAGTTTTTGTCAGCCAGAAACTCTGTCTTGTCGGCTGTCTTGTCACTAGCCGACAAAAATATAGATCAAAACTTCTATTCGGTTGTAACCTGTTAACAAAATTTAAAGGGCAACAGGCAGCGGGATTTTACAGAAAAGCTAAATGCTTGTCAATTGTCTTGTCAATAAATCTAATATTGTACTCACTACACTAACTATATCACGAAAAGTAGTTTTTGTCAATAGCACACTAACAACACCGTCCTCTTATCTAAAAACCGAGATAACTAACAAAATACGGCTACCATAAAAACGTAGGACAAGTCAGTGACTTGTCCTACGTTTTTTAATAGAGTTTATGAATTTCTATTGAGGGGAAACTTTTAATAGTGATACGCTATCAAAAAGACAACATCTAAATAACAAAGCGCTCGTACTCATTCTCGCATGGATTGCCCCATACAGCCCACATCTCGTGGGTGGCGGGCCGCATGATGGCGGCGCTGCAGCTTTCAATCCACAGAGGCGCTTCGGCATGAACGCAGATGCCGCTGCTGGCTTCATGATTACGGGTAAGGGCAAACAGATCATCGAGGGTAATGCGCCCCGCACCTAACCGCGTTTGGGCCACGCTGAGGCGGGTTTCGGAGCTAAGACGCGATTGGGGCATACGCTCGCGTTCGACTTCGATGTTACGGTCGATGAGGCAGTGGTTGGTGTGAACGACGGAACCGCGCGAGACTTCCTCAACCTGGCAGCGAGTGGACATGGCCTCGACGTTATAGCCCCGCCCGTGAGCATCGACCAAGAGATAGTTATGGGCACCGGCCAGTTTGGCGTCGATGATGCAGGCCAGGGCATCGTTAATATTGTCTTGGGCCAAGATTTTGCGGATGACAAAGGGCCAGGTCACACCAACTTGACCGTCGCCACCTAATAAATTGTTGATACCAACCGCAATCCCTGCTTCATTCATCCCGATCATCCCCACACAGCCAACAATGGTAAGCGTGAGAAAAGCCAATCCTTTGGCCGGTTTGCCGCGCAGCAGAATAACAAATGGAGTAGCTGTCGCATGCATATCCCAGGTTTGACCATAGAAGCCCTGGCCGTCGGCGGCGGCTTCGGGGCTGACGATAAAGGCCGTGCAATTATCCAGGCCGGGATGGGCCGGGGCGAAGGAGGGATTTGGAGCTGGTTGGGCATTAAAGACGGTGTCAATAAAATCGGTAAAGCCGTTAAGGATGATAAGTTCAGCCAAACCAACGCCGGTAGCCTGGCTCATGCCGCGCAGTTCATCAACCAGGTCAGGCGCATAGGCTTCGTGATAAGGCAAACAGGCTTCACCCAGCGCCAACACTTCAGTTCGAGAGAGTTCGCGGCCCGTCCATTTTTTATCGCTGCTCAGTTGAATGCGTTCTTCTGCTAACTCAGGAATTTGGCCGGCGTAGGCCAAACCGTGCTGGTGGCCCATTTCAAAAGGAGAGCCTGCCACCTCTAAAACTCTAAGCTTGGGCATTATTCAATTCTTTCACATGATTGCCATTTTCTGAAAATGACGATTCTTCGGTATAGTCGGGAGCCGGTTGTTTAACGGTTTCCAAATCAAATAGTTGGCGTACGGTTGAGGCATATTCCGCGCCGTTGCCGTGAGCCGCTTCGTGCTTAAGATGCAGGGTGGGTTTATACAAAATCTTATTGACTAAGCGATGGCTCATAGTGGCAATCAATTCCCGTTCGCGGTCATCGAGATCGAGCTTGTTAAAGAGACGGGTCAACTCTTGCTGGCGCAGCGCTTCAATCTGGGCACGTAGGTCGGTAATAGTTGAAACAACATCGAGCGACATCAGCCAGGCGATGGCGTCAGATACTTCTTCATGGAGGATGGTTTCAACCAAGGGAACTTCCAATTCTCGTTCACGAACATTATCCGCAACCTGGCTCTGCAAATCATCGATATCGCGCAGATACACGCCCGGCAGTTGGGCTACATCCGGGTCGATATCGCGCGGCACGGCAATGTCGATGAGAAACAGGGGGCGACCGGCTCGTTCGGCGAGAACCGACTCAACCATATCTTTGGTGAGAATAATATGGGGCGCTCCGGTAGCCACGATAATAACATCCATCGTGGAGAGGATGCGGGGCAAATGTTGAAAGGTAGCCGCTTTGCCGCCCCAGACATCGGCCAAAGTCTGAGCCCGTTCGTAGGTGCGGTTAACAACGGTTACGTCGGTGACGCCGCGCAGCATCAAGGCGCGGACAGCGGTCGTTCCCATTTCACCGGCTCCAATTAAGGCCACGGGCCGATCAGACAAATCGCCTAACAGGTGCGAGGCCAATCCGGCGGCGACAGAACTGACCGAAGCCGGATTAACGCCGATGCGGGTTTCGGTGCGGGCCCGTTTGCCGGCGTGAATAGCGGCGCGGAATAGGCCCGACAAGACAGTGCCGGCGGCTTTTTGGGACAGCGCCGCTTCATACGCTTCGGTAATTTGGCCCAAAATTTGGGGTTCACCCAAAACCATCGAGTCGAGACCACAGGCAACGCGGAAAAGATGGTAAATAGCCTTTTCGTCTTCTTCAATATAAAGATGTTCGGCAAAGATGCTGGCCGGAGTATCACAGGCCCGGCTGAGCAGATCGATAATTGCCCGACCGGCCCGCTGCGGATCGCGCACGGCAGCGTACACTTCCATGCGGTTGCACGTGGATAGAATGACGCCCTCAGTTACATCTTCAAGATGGGCTTGTTGGTGATGGGTTTTATCAAAATGGGTTAACGCAGATTTTAAGGCGGTGGGGGAAAAGCTCAGTTGCTCTCGAATTTCTACAGGAGCAGTTCTATGACTTAGCCCAATCAATAATACTTTCATAAAATTTTTATCCTAAGAGAAGATTCTTTTTGTTGAAAAACTATCAAAATGAGTGTGAGTTCAACGCTGGTACATCTACTATTATTATAGACCAGGTACGCCTCATCGCAAGGATACAAAACGAGTTTGTCAAAATCTTCTATACTATCTCTCTATGGCCGAGGGCGAACATATTGATATATGAGTTACGCAGTTATGGCATTTCGAAGCCGAAGGCGAGAAATCCCCCCTCCCACATTCGGTTTCAGACAACGTTCCGGGAGATTTCTCACTCCTTTAGCCTACCCTGAGCGTAGTCGAATGGGTCGCTCGAACTGACATTTCAATATGATCGGCTCTATTATACGCTTACAGCCAACTTTGACAACTTGTCCTCTTAATAAGGATAAGACTAACCATCTTACAATTTAACTCTAGCCATCATTTGCCCTTATTCTAACAGCGTTGCTCTCCGGATGATCGGAGTAGCGATTGTGATTGCCTCCGAATTTCAGGAAAAAAACAGAAAAAGGGAATGCCGACGATAGCTTTTTTTGAGGGCGTAAGCAAAGTTCGATATAATACGCATTGAAATGGTTCGCTGGATAGATACATAGATAGTTGAAGGGTTGCTCGCCATCAATCGAACCCACTATCTAACTATCAAACCACCAAACCATCAAACCATCAAACACCCGCTATTCCAAAGGAGGTCTTCAACCTTATGCCCGACAATTTTTCTCAATCCAACATGCGTTTTGCGCTCAATTTGCCGGACTGGGCCATCGCCGAACTAAACCAACTGCCGACGCACTTACCCACAATTGAAGAACAAATGGCCGCCGTGATAAATTTCTCGCGACTCAATGTTCAGCACCAAACCGGTGGCCCGTTTGCCGCCGGGGTTTTTGAATGCGATACCGGCAAATTGGTCGTCATCGGCGTCAATCGAGTAGTGCCGCACAATTGCTCGTCGGCCCACGCCGAGGTGATGGCGCTGTCACTGGCCCAAAAACTGCTCGGCACGTTTGATCTGGGTGGGGCGGGGCTACCGGAGCATCAACTTGTTGTTAATTGGCGACCATGTGCTATGTGTTACGGTGCCACACTGTGGTCGGGCGTGCGGAAGGTTGTTATTGCCGGCGGCGGGCCAGAGTTGGAAGAGATTACCGGCTTTGACGAAGGGCCAATTCACCCCGACTGGCGCAACGAGTTTAAAGTACGCGGCGTTGATATCGTGGAAGACATCTTGAAAGACGATGCCATTCAGGTTTTCAACGAGTTCGCGGCCAGTAACCAACTGGTTTACAACGGTCGGCTCGGATCGGCGTCGTCATAGTCGATGCTAGAAACCGCTGTTGTCACATTTACGACTCTATTTGCCACCATTGGCCCCATTGACGTGGCGGCTATGTTTGCCGCACTAACCACCGACGAGACGCCCAGGCAGCGCCGTTCGACGGCTATGCGTGGCACGCTTATCGCGGCGGCGATCCTGTTGCTGTTTGCCCTCCTGGGCCAGTCGATCTTAAACACGCTGGGTATCTCGCTGGCTGCATTGCGCACCGCCGGGGGTATCTTGCTGCTGCTCATCGGCATCGATATGGTTTTTGCCCGATCATCGGGCGGCACATCGACCACGGCGGACGAAACGAAGGAGGCGGCGCTGAAACAAGACATTGCCGTTTTTCCGTTAGCCACGCCCTTAATTGCCGGGCCAGGCGCAATGGGAGCGGTTATCTTGTTGATGGCCGACGCAGAGGGCAATTTGCTGCGGCAAGGGGTGATCATTTTGGTGCTACTGGCCATATTGGTGCTGACGTTTCTGGTGCTATTGGGAGCCGGTCAAATTCAAAAGCTGTTGGGTGTAACCGGATTGCATGTTATAAGCCGCGTCTTCGGAGTGCTGTTGTCGGCCTTGGCGGTACAGTTTATTTTTGATGGGATTGGGCAAAGCGGATTATTTTAATGGTTAAAAGAAAAGCGGAGAACGTATCATGAAAGTTTTGTTTATTGGCGGAACCGGAAAAATCAGCTCGGCTTGCTCGCAGTTAGCTGTTGAGCGCGGTATCGAGCTTTATCTCCTCAATCGCGGCCAAACGTCGGAGCGGCCGGCCCCGCACGAGGCCCGTATCTTAGTGGGCGACATTCGCGATAGGGACTCGGCGGAACGGGCGTTGGGGAATTTAACATTTGATGCTGTGGTCGATTGGGTGGCCTTTACGCCGGAGCACATCGAAATGGATCTCGACTTATTTCGCGGTCGCACCGGCCAATATCTGTTCATCAGTTCGGCTTCGGCTTACCAAAAACCGCCGCTTAGCCTGCCCATTACCGAATCAACCCCTTTGTACAACCCCTTTTGGGACTACTCGCAGGCCAAGATCGCCTGCGAAGAGCGGCTGATGCAGGCCTATCGCCAGGAAGCGTTCCCCATCACTATTGTGCGCCCGTCTCACACCTACGATAAGACGATGCTGCCGTTTACGGGCCGCTACACCGTTGTTAACCGCATGCGCCAGGGCAAAAAGGTGATTGTTCACGGCGACGGCACCTCGCTGTGGGTTTTAACC
>JAGRBY010000484.1 GCA_020433835.1 Anaerolineae bacterium
CCAATAAAAGATAAAAATTTAGTGTTCCTTGGTGTGCCTTCGTGGATTATCTCACTTTGTTTGGTTCCGGCTCGTCCGGGCTATGCGTTACGAAGTTCAAAAGGTGACAGTCACTTGAGGCACCATAAGTGACTGTCACTCGGCTTTATGCGCCCAACTGCGTAAATTCTAAATATAATCGCAGATATGAATTCATCACATATCCTTCTCATTCCGACTGCGGAAGACCATCAAGGTCGGCGTACCCAAGAAACTGAACTTCTCACGCAGTTGGTTTTCCAGATAACGCTCGTACGTAAAATGCACCAGCTTACGGTCATTGACAAAGAAAACAAAGGTCGGCGGATCGGTGCGGGCTTGGGTGGCATATAAAAACTTCAGGCGGTGCCGGTGGCCACCTTTAGGGGGGTGTTTGGCTACGGCTTCGTGCATCAGGCGGTTGAGTTCGCCGGTGGGGATGCGCCGCAACCGTTCTTCCTGAACCTGCAAAGCCAGCGGCAGCACTTTATCGACCCGTTGGCCGGATTTGGCCGAGATAAACAGCACCGGCACAAAATCGAGAAACTTTAGCTCGGCCCGAATTTGGGTGGTAAATTCATGCATGGTGTAGGTATCTTTTTCAATTAAATCCCACTTGTTGACAATAACCACCACGCTCTTATTTTTTTCCAAAATATAGCCGGCAATATGGGCGTCTTGCAACGTTACCATATCCGTGGCATCGATCAGCAGCAAGCAGACATCGGCCCGGTCGATGGCTTTGAGCGAGCGTAAAAAGCTGTGTTTCTCCACACCCGGCTCGATTTTGCCGCGCCGCCGGATACCGGCTGTGTCGATGAGCACAACCTCCAAATCTTCATACGCAATGCGGGTATCGATGGCGTCGCGCGTGGTGCCGGGTACATCGGAAACAATTACCCGATCTTCGCCCAGCAGCTTGTTGAGCAGCGACGATTTGCCGACGTTGGGCCGGCCCAAAATGGCAATTTTAATCGAGTCATCTTCTTCCGGTTCTTCGTCAATATCCGGGAAAGATGCCACAACCACATCCAGCAGATCGCCGGTTCCGGTGCCGTGCAGGGCTGAAACGGGAATGGGATCGCCCAGTCCTAATGCGTAAAACTCAACAGCGTCGGTGCGCCGCTTGGGGTTATCGGCTTTGTTGACGGCCACAATCACCGGCTTCTCGGTACGGCGCAGCAGATCGGCAATATCCTGGTCGGGGCCGGTTAAACCGGCTTCGGCATCGACCAAAAAGACAATGACCTCGGCTTCGGCCATCGCGATTTCGGCCTGCTCGCGTATTTCACGCAGAAAAAGTCGGCTGGCAACCCCGGCCTGATAGCCCGCCGCCAACGCATCATCCGGGTCGGCGGCTTTATGGGCCGATCGAGTCGACATCATGCCAAAATCAAGTCCACCGGTATCAACCAGAATAAAATCGCGCCCGTTCCAATCGGAATCGCCGTAGAGGCGGTCGCGGGTGGTACCGGCTAAATCTTCGACAATAGCTTTCCGCTGGCCAACCATACGGTTGAACAAGGTCGACTTACCAACATTGGGTCGCCCAACCAGAGCGACGATAGGTTTTTGCTGTTTCTGTGGCTGTTCAGTTTCCATAAATGCTTTCTAATCCATTCAAAAGGTGACAGTCACCTGGTTTTTATATTTTTAATCCAAATTCATGGTGCGGCTCGACTCCCAGCCCAGTATGGCCTGTTTACGGGCAGCGCCCCATTGGTAATCGCCAATATTGCCGACTTTGCGGATAACGCGATGGCATGGAATGACATAGCCGATGGGGTTTTTACCAACCGCATTGCCAACCGCCCGCGCGGCTTTAGGCTGGCCAATGGTCGAGGCGATATCGACATACGAAACTACCGCCCCCGCCGGAATTTTGAGCAGAGCCTGCCATACTTTAATTTGAAAATTGGTCCCTTTCAACACCAACGGCAGCGCCTGTTGATGCTGAACCGGACCAAAAATTTGGTTGGCAAAAGGTTGGGTGATAGTTACATCTTCGATCAGGTTACTCTGTCCCCAAACCGCTTGCAGCGATACGAGGGATGCCTCTCGACCACCGGCCGAGGTAAAATCTAAGGCACAGACACCCCGCTCTGTGATGGCCAGCAAACATTCGCCGAACGGGCTGGGGTGAAAGCCGTAATGAATTTCCAGCCCGGAGCCGCGCCGCTTGTAGTCACCGGGGGTGATGGCTTCGCAGGTAACAAAGAGATCGTGCAAACGACCGGGGCCGGACAAACCCGTTTCGTACGAAACATCGAGCACGCTTTTCGATTGGGTCAACAAGCATTTGGCGTGTTCAACGGTCAAAAATTGTAAAAACCGCTTGGGGCTGATGCCCGCCCAGCGACTAAACAGCCGCTGAAAGTGGTATTCGCTTAAACCAATGGCGTCGGCCACTTCTTTGAGGCTGGGTTGACGCTGAAAATTCTGCTGTAAAAAGAGTATCGCCTGTTCAACGCGGGCGTAATCTTCAACGGACTGTACATAACTTTCTGAATAAACCATTTTATCCTCCGGATGACTGCGTTTCTTTATTTCTGTCTCTATTTTACGCGATCCGGTTGGCGTCAACCACCCGATTCTTGCGACAAATATGGCTCAGCGCTTTACAACAAGCTCCAGGTTGCGCCGCCGTCGGTGCTGTGATACAGCCCCGCGCCGGTGGCTACAAAAACATTATTCGCATCGTTCGGATGGACTATGATACTCTTGATGTAGTAAGGATAGCCTGTATCGGGATTAAGAGCAATATTGCCGTTGATAGGAAACCAGCTTTCGCCGTCGTCGGTGCTTTTGAAAAGACCCTTGGCCTGTGTATTATTTTCGTAGCCGCTGCCGGCATAGATGATGTTAGGGCTGCTGGGGGCATAGGCAATGGCCGAATAAGGTGTATCGGCCCCGCCATAGACCAGCCCATCGCTGACGGAGTAAAATTCAAAGCCGTCGGTCGATTTAGCAATGGCGCTGTGGGTGGCGTTAACCCCAACCAGATAAACATTCGGTTGGGTAGGATGCGCCGTCAAGGCAAAGGCCCCTTCACCGATGTTAAATGGTAGGCCGATGAAGTTACGGCCACCGTCGGTGGATTTAAAGAGCGATCCGGCCAACGGTGCCACGTAAATCGTTTCGGGATTGAAAGGATCGATGACAATTTTGTTCAACTGCGATCCGCCTAAATCACGCCCGTACCCGTCCGAGACCCATGTTTCGCCGCCGTCGGTTGAAACAACCAGCGTCTCACCAATGCCGCCAAATAAGGTATCGGGCCGGGTGGGATGAACCACCAATTCATTCACCGACCGATTGGCCGAAGATAGTCCGTTAGATTTCACGTCCCAGGTATTGCCACCATCGGTCGACTTGAGAACGGCATTCCAGGCGGGGGCATAAAGCCGATTGGGATTGGTCGGGTCGATGGTTAAGCCGGTGATGCCGGAGCCATCGATATTGAGTTTTAGCCACGGGCCTGAACCGCCGGAGATATTTTTGTAGATACCGGCTCCTTTAACCACGGCGTAGACCTCATTGTAGTTTTTGGGATTGAAATCGACATCAATAATCTCTTGCGCTCCCAACTGATCAAGCGTCTCTACGGCATCGACCGGAATGGGGGTAGGTTCACTGCCCGCCGGTTCGGCTTCCGCGTCATCCGCGTCTGAGGCCGCCTCAACCGTTCCTTCCGGCTCAGGTTCCGTTGTGGACGGGGGTTCATCGGTAACCTCGGTTGTTGCCGCCAGGGAGAGATCGAGGGTATCGGCGCGGGTCAAGACATCGCCAAGGCTGGATCGAATGCGCGTGTCGGCATTAACGACCGTTGGCGCGGCGGTCGGCGCGTTTGGCGGTGTGGTGGGGGCAGCCTCAACGCTCGATTGCGCGTTATCGACGGCTTCTGTCTCGCCAGGCGGTTGGCTGTCGAGTGGGGCAAATTCCTCAGATGAGGCTTCGTCCTGATTGGCAACGGCTCCGCTGTCGCGCCCAAATTGAAACCAGATAAACGCACCCAGAGCGAGCATACCACACAGCAGCAGCGCCAACAAAGCCAATCCAGGCCACAAAAACCGACTTACCGACGGAGCCGTAGGCGGTGCAGCAACCGGAGCATCAATATAATCATCCTCCGGGGTATCGGCTGGCGACGATTGAACGAGGGGCAGCGTGGCGGCATCGATCTCAATCGATGCAGACCTGGCAGCCGCGCGTGATGATGTTACTTTTTTGGGTTGAGTCGACGTCAGGTGAAAGTCGGCCGAGCCGATGGTCAAGGTATCGCCCTGTTCCATTGGCTGCCAACCGCCTGGCAGCAGCTCCCCGTTAAGGAAAGTACCGTTCGCGCTGTCCAGATCACGAATCAGGCAGGTGTCTTCCTCGGTTCGAATTTGAGCGTGCGTGCGCGATACACCCACATCCTCAACGACAATATCTGCCGTTACGGCCCGACCAATCGAGAGCGGCTCCGGGCCAAGTTCGTGGACATCACCTTGGGGATCGACCAGCCAGTAAAGGATTGACTCCGCAGGCGGAGCGGCCGGCACCACACCGATTATCGTCACGTCATCAATATCGTCAGCGGTGATATCGGCATCAACAACATTGCTTGCATTCTTTTTGCTAAACATGGTGGCATCATCGGCCATTGGAGCAGCCGATAAAGCCTGCAAAATTGTCTCTAAACGCTGCTGCCAGGTACCGACTGAATCGGGCCGATCTTCCGGCTTAAGCTGCATAGCGTGGACAATTGCCTGCGTTACCTGCGGGTTCAAATCGGGATTGGACACATGGGGCGACTCAAATTTTACATCACCGTCAATGAGATTGGTGCTGCGCGGCGGCTTTTTGGCGGTCAGCAAGGCATACAGGGTTGCACCCAGCGCGTAGATGTCTGAAGCGGGCGTAGTCCCTGCGCCGGTATATTGCTCCGGCGGCGAGAAGCCCGAGGTTGCTCGCTGCGCCCCGGCTTGTGTTTTATGAAAATCGGTCGACAGTTCCTTGGCAATACCAAAGTCGACCAACACAGCGCGACCGGCCGGTGTAATTTTTATATTCTGGGGTTTGATATCGCGATGAATAATCGGCGGAATTTGCTTGTGGAGGTGGCTCACCGCCTGGCAAACCTGAATCATATACTCTAAGGCCGGTATCACCGGGAGCGGGCCGCCGCGCTCGGTAACGATTTCCCATAAATTTCGGCCCTCGATAAAATCCATAACCAGATATTGTCGGCCGGCCAAACCAAAATGATGAATGACCCGAGGCAAACCGGCATGGCGTAAGCGAGCCAGTATTAACGCTTCCCGTCGAAACTGCTCGACATGTTCGGGCGTTTGCAAACTATTCTCTTTTATGGCTACCGGCGTATTGAGGTTAAGGTCGAAGGCTTGATAAATTGCCCCCATACCGCCCTGGGCCAACAATGTATCGATCCGGTAGCGATTTTCTAAAATGGTATATTCTTTAAGTGTCATAAGCTTTTGCGTAACTTTTCTGATAACAGACGGTTATTATAGCATGAGAAGAAGTTATTCAAATAAATGCCATTAATCGTGCAACTCAAATTGCTCAACTTAAAATTACCAAAAATTTTTCATTTGTGATAAACTTCGAAACTAATTTAGACACACCTCCTTATACAAAGGAGGGGGCTTTTTGCTTTAGGTTGGCCTATTGTTC
>JAGRBY010000485.1 GCA_020433835.1 Anaerolineae bacterium
CTTATTGAGGGAGGGGCGATTATGCCAATTATTTTTGTTCACGGGGTCAATACACGTGATGGAGTTGGGTA
This sequence comes from Anaerolineae bacterium, assembly GCA_020433835.1. The sequence goes on from JAGRBY010000485.1 coordinate 72, forward strand.
TCGTAAAAATTTAGCCGCTCGGAATGAGCTTATCAGGCGGCTTATTTTGGAACCGCTAAAAAATAAAGGCGACTACTTCCCCAATATGGTGATTGAAAGCCCCTATTGGGGCGATTTAGGGGTAAAATTTGGGTGGAACCAGGCCACCCTGCCGGAAATTGGCGAACAGGCCGGCGCTTTCGAGTCATTTGTCGATGAAAGTTCGGATACACCCCAGGCTGATATAGAATTTTCAAAAATGCTTGATGATGTCGGCTCCGCTCCGTCTCCGTTTGAGTCATTTGAGGAAAATGGCGGGCCATTTAAAAACGCTGCCGCAAAGGATTTACCGGCTTTTATTGAGGGGTTACTTTTGCCGGTTATTCTTTCAGAAACAACGCTGATAACAACCATATCGAATAATGCAGAGGTAGTGGGGGTTGGCGAAGCGGTATTGCTGGTAGCGGCTCAAGAAGTGGGAGAAGATGAGGCTATTAAAGCCCAAGTTCGGGCTGCATCATCCGATGATGCGGTTATCGACCTTTTGAAAGCGGCAATTTTGGCGCGTTTTGATGAACTCGCCTCGGAAAACCCCCTTTTACAACCTAGCCCCTTTGAAATGGATTTCGATTGGCTATCTGGATTTAAAAACCGGACTGCGGAGCTTTTTGATCGAGCAAAAGAGGCTCCGGCTCGTGCTGCCAGCATTCCCCTCTTAAAAACGATGCGCGAAGGATTACATCACAATATTACTCGCTTTGTGGGCGATGTATTTGTGTATTTAAACGAACGTGGCGATAAAGATAATCCCGGACCTATTGTTAAGAAGGTATTGCAAGCTATTCAAACTACGCCCAGGCATCATTCCCAAGAACCAACCATCGTTATTACGCATTCTATGGGGGGCAACATTCTTTATGATATTTTGACCTATTATGCTCCCGATTTAACCCTTGATATGTGGATTTCTGTAGGCGGCCAGGTCGGTTTGTTTGAAGAAATGAAAATTTTCAAAATGAGCGATAAAAATCTTGTCACGCCCCAAAAAGTGGCCCTAATAGGGGGCCGCGTGCCTTATTGGCTTAATATTTACGATATTACCGATATTTTTAGCTTTAAGGCCTCGCCTGTTTTTAAAGACGTCGATGAGGATTTGGTATTTAACACCGGCGCGCTGCCCGGCAAGTCTCACAGCGATTATTTCAAACGGCCCAGCTTTTATCGCGCCTTGCGCGGGTATATGGAGGAAGTTCTTACGTAAAGCGAGTCTCTTGTCATCAACGAGAGTTTGGCCTGAGAAACCAGGTTTTTAAACGTTAGGAGAGGATATAGGCGTTTTAGAGAGTCTTTTTCGGTGTGGGATTGATCGAGTTGAGCGAAAAACCTGGTTTCTGGGCTACAACGACACAAGAGTGTGAGAAACCAGGGTTTTTAACTTTGGCAGGAGATACATGTGTTTTAGAAAGTCTTTTTCGGTGAGGTGTTGATCGAGTTGAGCGAAAAACCTGGTTTCTGGGCTATAACGAGGAGTTCTGCCTGAGAAACCAGGTTTTTGACTTTAAGCGAGGAGATATGGGGTTTAGCTTGAAGAGAAACCGGGCTTCTAACGCTACCCGGTTTAGCGCAGCGCTACTTAATGTAAATTATATGAAGTTTTTTGTACTTCATGCCTTTTATGGGTATCTGTGAGATGGTCATATTTTTATCAATCGAGTTTTATGGGGATGCATTTTTATTTGGGGCGAGATAGAAACACTGATTTGATGATGGCAATGAAAACACTGATATTCTTCAGATGGGGTACACCTCAACCCCAGATCATAAAGCCCTACGGTTGTAGAACTCAGTGAAATCATCATTTTCAGTGCATCAGTGTTTCTATGAGCGCGGATTGCCCCAAAATAGAAATACACCTGTTTTATGGTTGAAGCTAGACGCAAATGTAAAAGGGATGGTATGATTAGAGAATTAAGGCAGTTGTTAGCGATAATAGAATTCGATATAATAATTGACCGGTGTGATAAAAGCTTATGAATGCGAAAAAAGATTGGGTATCCAGCCTGGTTGATAAATGTAACCCACTTATTCCTCATGCGGATGAGTCTCGCTTAATCAACAAGTTGCTCGATGAAGTAGATAACCTACAAAATAAACAGGTGGGTTTGAGGTTTCAACTTGCGGCCGCTTTTGATCTGTTGGTGGCTGCTGCTTATTATGGCTCTGTAGCGCACGCAGGTTGGATTTATTGCCCTTCATCCGCTTTTGGAGCGGTGATGTTTTACCCCTATACCAATGCATGCCCTATTTGCGCTCTAAAAAATGAGTTTGTCTTTCATAAGGCTCATAAACCGCAATCCGGTATAATTGGAGCCTATACATCTCGGCTTTTGGCCTTATTTATTCAAGAAGTTTTGAAAAGAAAAAATGGTGCTGTTAAAGTCTTTAAGGGGACAGAACCCGTAGATATAATTTTCCTTGATGAAACAACTTTACCTGCAACTGTGATGTTTGCTGAAATAAAAGCGGCCCCATTATTTACTTTACCGTTAATGGTTCAGTCGCAACAGCTTACTATGGAAACTGAAGCGGGTATTGAGAGTATGCCTCATCATGAAACGGATAATACACAACTTTTTGATAAAGATTTGGCGATCTTTCTCCCGTTCTATGATAAAAACCAATGGATGGAAAAATCTTACGTTGTTGGCTGCAAAACGGGGCGTGAGGATACACATTGGGCATATAGAGGTTTGGAAAATTTATTAAACACCGATCTCGAATTTTTTGAGAGTTTTGTGATAACTTGGCACAAAGCGTTTGAAAGCTATCGTGAAAAAAGCCAAAATTCGATATATTGGTTTACCAATGCATCGGGTCAACCTTTTCCTCGCCCTGATGATTGGCCCAGCCGAAAAGGTAGCGGTTATGAGTCTGTTTCAGACGGAAAAACAAGTGTTGGTATGGATAGGACAGATGATATAAAAAAAGCCATTTATCAGGTGGTGAAAGTTGGTGCTGAGGGCCGGCCCACGGCTAACTATTCTTTTAAGGTCGGCATTGTTTCAAATATTCAACCGGTACGCCATTTTGATGATTATTTTGCTGCGCTTAAAGATATTATCTGGACACGTGATGCCACCGGCCAAGTAAAATTAGCCAAACAGTTGCCGCCGGAGGCCGAACTGTATAATTTATTTGATGGAATAATTACACTAACTCAGAATATTGCACGCGATGCGTGGATAGAGAAGACTTTTGATTTTTTGGGGTAATTTATGAACACGGTTTATAACCATCAACCCAGAAAGGTTGGTGAAGACGTACAGCGCAGAATAAATGCGTTAGGTATTGGTCAAAAGATGCAAGATTTACCGGAAGAACTGTGGCATGACAGTTTTCGTTTCTATGTTAAAGAAGATCCAACACGAAAAGGTGGGCCAAACCTGCGTCTCATTCGTCTTGATCCTAATGAGCCGTCTTTAACGGTTACGGGATATATATTTAATAAATTTGTGCATCCTTATGAGAATCGGTTTATTACACCCCGTGAAGCAGCCCGATTACAAGGTTTCCCCGATGAACTTGAATTTAAGGGGACATTAACCAGTGTCCAACGTCAAGTTGGCGATGCAGTGCCGGTTGAACTCGGAAAAGCGGTATTTCATTCCCTATTACAAACGTTAACAACGTATTGGCCTGATGAACAAGCATATTATGCGCTTAGTTTGTTTAGCGGGGCCGGCGGGTTTGATATTGCGGCAGAGCAAGCGAATATAGCATTTACTCGTCCTATAAAAACATTTGCTTGTGTAGAAATAGAAAAAGATCGATGTCATACGCTAACCGGCTACTTTAAGAATGATGTGCCTGTTTTTCAGAAAGATATATCTTCAATTGGGTCCGCATATGTTTTAGATGAATGTAAGATACAGCGTGAAGATGTGTGGCTTGTGTATGGTGGTCCGCCATGTCAATCTTTTAGCCAAGCCGGTAAACAAAAAGGCGTTTTCGATCCACGAGGGACATTAATATTTGAGTTTTTGCGATTTATAGAAGAAATTCGCCCAAGATTTTTTATTATGGAAAATGTATCAAATTTAAGAGGAATAGGAAAGGGTCGATTGCTACAACAAATTTTGAATGAAATGAAATCCTTGGGGTATCGCGTTGATGCCAGAATTTTAACAGCTACCCATTTTGGCAGTCCGCAAAAGCGTCGGCGTTTCTTTTTTGTGGGAAGTAGAGAAGATTTGCCGGTTAAAGTGTTATTGCCGGAGCCTACTCACGGTGAAGTAAAGGGATTATTTAGCCTTTTACCTATTAGAACGGTAGGTGATGCTTTTGCCGGTTTGCCCAAGCCTGATTATGAGCCAATTTCTGTGTCTTCGGAATAACCTTGAGCTTTTTAGCCCATACTTATCCAATACCAAATTTAGAGGCAAATATGGCAACCCAATCGTTCGATACGCGGCCCAGCGCCGAAGCAATTCAGCTAGAATTGGTCCGAAGCGCAACGGTCGCCAAAAGACTCTCAATTATGCGGTCGTTATCTCAAACAACTATCCAACTTTCGCGCCGGGCCATTCAAAGAGCCAATCCAACATTAAGTGAGCGTGATATAGATCTGATTTTTGTGACATACCATTATGGAGCGGAGTTAGCAGAGCGTTTGCGCTATTATCTGGACCAGAGGCATGATGAAGCAGCCTGATATTTTTGTTGCTATCAAACCGGTGGTTGAAGCGTTCGAAAAATTGGGTGTGTCTTATTGTATTGGTGGTTCTGTTGCAAGTTCGGCATATGGTCTGGCTCGGGCCACAATGGACATAGACGTAGTAGCCCATTTAAAGTCATCTCAGGTATCTTCTTTGGTAAAAATGCTAGAGTCATCGTATTACATTGATACAGATATGATTTTGGATGCAATTGACAAGTATTCTTCTTTTAATCTTATTCACCTGGAAACTATGCTTAAAGTTGATGTGTTTATTTTGAAAAATGAAGCCTATCAGCAAACTTCTTTTCAAAGGAGACGAAAGGATACTTTAGGCGACGATGAAGACCTTACGGAATTCTATTTTTTATCGCCGGAAGATATTATTCTCAACAAATTAGACTGGTATCGTATGGGAGGCGGTATATCTGAACGGCAATGGAACGATATATTGGGTGTTTTGAAGGTGCAACACAAATCTTTAGATATTGCTTATCTTCAAGCTTGGGCTAGCCATCTGAACCTTACGGATTTGTTAAAACAAGCATTTGGTGAAACAGGTATAAATCTATCTCCGCCTATTTGATACAAACGTGTAAAATCGTAGAATAAAGCATGAAACGTAACCCTTCAACCCTGGTAGAGAGCCAATTATGCCCCAAACAGAGCTGCTGGACGGTTCCACAGTTGAAACAGCGCCGCCGGAACTGCTTTTGGCCACCAAGCTTTACATTCCGCCGCCGCGAGCGGGTTCTGTGGCGCGGTTGCCTCTGCTGGCGCGGCTTGAGGCCGGACTGCGGCGCTGGCCGGGGGTTACGCTTATTTCTGCGCCGCCCGGCTCCGGTAAAACCACGCTGCTTAGCCAATGGATTCATCATTTGGCCGATGAAGGCGATGTGGCTCCCAAAGTGGGCTGGCTTTCCTTAG
>JAGRBY010000486.1 GCA_020433835.1 Anaerolineae bacterium
TATTCAACGGCATATGCCGCCGAATATAAAGAAAATCGCCGGCGATGACCGGGCCATAGTTAAACCAATCCTCAAATTTCGGCACGTTTTCATCCTGATCTTGGCCGGTGGGGTACAGCATGCTAATCGGCATCAAGCCCACCACCGGTATCAGTAGCGAGGCCAGCGTTCGCAATCGACCTAAGCCTTTAACCGGAATAGGCACCCCCAATCCAAACATTAGATCGCAAAAAACCAAATCAAAACCGGCGCGATCCAGCGACTCAGCCAAACCGTAGCGATCGGCCGCCAGCGGCATCATCGCCTTACGGGGAGTAATGGTTGTGGGTAGGTGAGGTTCGGCCCGTTGAAAAAGCTCACGCTCTAGCGTATATTTCAGGCCACGGCCATCGGTGTAAGGGGTTTTTTTGACCTCTTTGACAAGGTTAACGCCAGAGCGAAGCGGGTAATGTTTATCGGCAACGCGAACATACAGCTCGACGCCGCCGACACCTAACGCATCAACTTGGCCATCCAGTTCGGTAAATAACGCGCGCGCCCGCTTTTCATCACCATCACAGCCAATGCGCTCGATGGAAATTAGCTGGTCACCTAGAGGGAGATTGACCGTTTTATTGCGTTTGGAACTTCCCAAGCTGACACTGACGACCCTTTTCATTATTGCACCTCAGCTGTACCGCCACCCTGAAAGTAAATCATAAGAATGGTAGCCAGCGCAATAATGCCGAACATTGCAATCATCGCGCCGACCAACGAGAGTACCGTAGCTTGCCAACGGGGGATTCGCTTTGTGGCTTGAGCGATTTGGTAATTGGAAATAAAGACAACGGCCATAACGCCCAAAATTTGCCAGATAGTTCCAACTTGAACCATCAGCAGCCCCCCAACTGCCCCGGCAATTAAACCCCATTTGAATGTGTTCCGGCGCACCGGATCAAACGACAACAAGCCCTGTTCGTCTTGCCGCTGAAATCGGTTGGGGTCGAGTTTGCGTTGCCGTTTGGCCATAATCTAGCCCTTCACTTCAGGTTCAATATCGCCCACGGAATTAACCACACGATTAGGGCGATAGGGGAATTTATCGATCATATCAGGCTGGGTCACGCCGGTTAAAACCAAAATGGTTTCCAATCCGCTCTCCAGGCCAACTTTAACGTCGGTATCCATTCGGTCGCCGATCATGACCGCATTTTCGGAATGTTCATCCAGATAGCGCAGCGCTGTACGCATAATCAGGGGGTTGGGTTTACCGACAAAATAGGGGCTAAATCCGGTAGCACTCTCTATCAATGCGGCTACGGCTCCGGTCGCCGGTACCAGACCGTCTTCAGTAGGGCCGTTGGGATCGGGGTTGGTGGCGATGAAGGGAATTCCCTGCGAGATGAGCCGGATGGCTCTGATAATTTTGTCGTAGGGATAGGAGTCCGTTTCGCCCAAGATGACATAGTCGGGGTTGTAATCGGTTAGGGTGTACCCGACATCGGTCAGCGCTTGGTAGAGGCCGATATCGCCAATAACATAGGCCGAGCCTTGCGGTTTTTGGGAGTGAACAAAGGCTGCTGCGGCCAATGCACTGTTGTAGATATTTTTGGCTTTAACGTTAAAGCCGTTTGATTGCAGTCGATGTTGAAGGTCGGTGGTGGTGTAGCGGGAATTGTTGGTTAAGACCAGAAAGCGATGACCGCCATCAATTAATTTTTGAATGAATTCGATAGCACCGGGCAAGGCTCTTTGACCGTGCACCAAAACGCCATCCATATCGCAGAGGTAGGTTTTTTTTACACTCATGATGTATCCTTATTTTTAAAGCTGACTAAAAATCAAGGGATCGTCTCTGAAACCCATTGGAGTGGTTCGACGGCAATGCCATTTAAACGAAACTCCCAATGCAGGTGGGGGCCTGTCACCAGGCCGGTATCGCCTATATAGCCGATGAGGTCGCCGGGTTGAACGCGCTGTCCGGCCGTGACCACAATTTTGCTTTGGTGCCAATAGCCGCTAAACAACCCCATCCCGTGGTCAATTAGCACGGCATTGCCGCGTACGTGCAGCGGTTCGGCCAAAACGACGATGCCACTGGCCGGAGCGTAAATCGGTACGCCTACGCCGCCGCCGAAATCGGAACCGCCGTGGAAACTCATAGCCGAGCTGTCATTGTAGGTGCGGCGCGTGCCAAAATCACTGGTTACGCGGGGTGGATTTTCGTCGACCGGAAAGCCAAATGGCCCTTCCCAGAGTGGGCGCGGTGTAACCTGTAACCATTGGGCCTCTAACTCCTCGCGCTCTTGCTGAATCACTTCAGGGGCCAAGAGGCCCGCGCGGGTGTCATCGACCACAATTGCCTCAGAGCTGTATGGACCTTCGATGATGTTGAGGTTCTCGGCGTGGTTCACTGTCTGGCCGTCAGGCATGGTTGCCGTCAGGTGGATTTGGTAAATATCTGGCTCGATGAGCGCGTGAATGGCAACAATTGCCCAATAATCATTGCCGCTGTCGTGGTAAAAGGAGAAGGTTTGGCCTTCAAAATTGCCGGTTAATGTGGCTTCATCGGCTAAAGAAACGTGTACAACCAAGGTCCGGCCTTGAATGATTGTGGGTTCGGATAGACTGATATGGGTAAAAGGCCAGACAAGCGGATCGGACGGTGGTGGCTGAATGACTGGAACTTTAAGCAGTTGGCCCACCTGCAACAGGTCGGGATCGGGCAGTTTGTTGAGAGCAATAACGTCATCGGCTGATGCATAATAGAGGCTGGCAATACTGCTGATAGTTTCACCTGGCTGAACCTTGTGAGTCTGCTCGCCGATAACCGTTGAGGCTTTTTGATTGGGCGAAGCCGCAATCCCCGGTAAAATCAGCTGCTGGCCGGGCACGATCAAACCGGGATTCTGGAGCCTATTTGCCAGAGCGATATCAGCCAAGTTGAGGTTATATTTTAAGGCAATAAAGATAAGCGTATCACCCGGCTGGACGTTATAAACAAACGGCTCACCATGCTCCTGAATTGGCGAGTCGGCCTTAACCGGCATTGCCAAAAAAAGACAGATTGTCAAAAGAAATAATAGCTTTAAAGATAGGTATCGAGTCATACAAAATTCCCGGCAAAGATACCTTATTTTAGTCTTATCCACCGAATTTAGCCAATAAAAAACCGCCGGTAAAGGCGGTTTTGCGCACTTGCCTAATTCAACGAATTTTTAGATAGAGGGAACAAAGGGTTTTATACCTTTGTAAATTTGCCGCCGGCCTATTGTTCTAAGAATCATATCAGCCGATTTTTTGTGAATTTTCTGATGCAGTTCAGCTGGTGAAAGAGGAGTGTTGTTGTTGAGAATAAACACTCTGAAAATTGCCGTAGTTAGCGGAATCCGACTATCTAAAAAATTAGGATCATCTTTACAATGTGTCTGGATTACATGCCAAAGCATATCAATTTCATATACTTCCCCGGTTTCAGGGCTGATCCAATCAAAGGTTTGATCTTGAGCCTGATCGATCCATCGTTGACAGTTAGAGCAAGCATTAGCATGGCTAAGTAAAAACGCTCTCAGGTTTTGCCCTTCGTCCTGCCACCATGAAAAATCGATGTAAAATTTTGTGTCGATTGTAGGTCTAACAAATTTTGCCATAATAATTTTATAATTACTGAGGTAGGTTTAATGATAAAAAATGAATAACGCCGTAAATTTAATCTCTTAAAGAGGGATCATAGGTCCAATAGCCGTGGTTCATGGGAATAAAGCACGGATACGAAATAAGTTCTTCAAATACAAAGCCGGGTGAAACACGCCGGTAAACGTTAACGGCGCTGTATAAGGTTTTGGCATGAACCGTACTTTGGGGGTTAAGCTTTGATAGCTCCGGGAAAACTTCACACAGAAGGTCATAAACCGAGCGATCGCGATCTTCGGCGGCGAGCCAGAGCTTATCGGTACTTTCCGGGCTGTTATCGGCGATAATCATCAGTTCATCATACTTACAGCCAATGGCCGCCGGAGTCATCTGAAAAGTGAGGCGGTTGCCGCTGACCGAGGCCATGCGCACCCAGTCGCGTTGACCGCGGGTAGATTGGTATTCGACAATAATTTGCATGGAGTCCCTGCCTTGTCGAATATTGATATAAGAACCAACCGGCAGTTTATTCTTCTTATACCATTCGCCCAAACCAAATACATATTTATGGTCATACACTGTCCAGCCCGGAAACTTTTCGCCGGTTCGGCCATCGACAAACTCAAAGAGAACCGGATTGTGATAACTGATCGGGAAAAAAGGCAGCGTTTTTGGCGTTAAGGGAATAGTTCCCACCCGCCAGTGGGGATAGTTGATGACCACGGTCGCTTTGCGGGCATTTTCTTCGGGCAGTTCCGCCTCTTCGGGGGGGGTGGCCTCATCATCAATTTCGCCTAGCAAAGCAAATAATTCCGGATCAAACGCGGTTTCGTCGTACCCTTGACTCCGTAACTGCAAGCGGCGTGGCGGATAGTATGCCTCCGGCGGAGCTAGCCGTTCCAGATACCAGACCACTTGCCCTACAGGGCCAACATCTTCAAAACGCTCATCGCTATCAAGCCGATGGTTCAACGAAAAACGTGCAATATCGGTGATTTTGTTTGCACTCTCGGCCAGGCCCATTTGTTCAATGAGGGCATCCGTAGAAAGCGGCCCTTTGTTAATGTCGATAGCCGCATCAGCGATATTAAACAGCCCTTCGTGGAATTCAGGCAGCAAGTCAGCCAGGAAGTATCGATCCTGAAAACTGACAAAATCCTTGTTCGATTCCAATGTACCCCGAATACGGTTGCAAATCGCTTTCTCATATTCGGCAAAGATCTCATCAGGCGGGATTAACCCTTGTAGGCTGGCCAATCCCTGCTCTTGCTCTATGTTGAGCCGATGATCATGATGGAAATCGGAGACAAATTCTTTAGTAGAGCCATTACCAAAATTAACCGTAACAACTGTAAATGCCCCGTAATCAGGATGGTTACCAGACCGAGTAGCTTGTACCGTACCGGTTGCAAAGTTTAAGGCCGAAAATACAAGCTTCTCATCAACTTTATAGCTTTGGTTGGGTTGGTACAGCTTGCCGTCCTGAAACTCGCTTCTAACCTGTAATTCTTCATCATTACATTGCCGCCGTACTAAAGCAAGTGCAATTTCTTTGAGTTCAACAGGCTGGTTTTGCTCTAAAATTTGTTGGTAAATGGTTTCTATGTCTTTACTGTTAACTTTGAACTGTTGTAACCAGTATTCACTGGTTTGAGTTTTGCGCTGAATCAAAATGAAGAGTACCTCTAATAATTGCTTCTCTTTTGGGAATATCCAAGTTTAAAATTATACTCTTAATGAAAACAGTTGACAAATTTTCTGGCAGGGGTAGTTTGCGGAAATGAGCATAGAAAGCCTATTTTAAGGAAAAATATACACGTTTGTTGGCTGTTATGGGTGTAAAATGGAGCGTTAGCCGACAATGTTTCTTACAGACAGGACTTACGCAAACGGCTAATTTTGTAGCGTAAATTGCCAATTTGCGCCATCCGTCGGCCCAAAATCCGGAACAATTTAGCAAATTGTTCTACACTCTGCGTAAGTCCTGACAGAAAATAAAAAAAAGTGCGCTCACCTGGGAGGAAGTGAACGCACTTTTGGTTCCTATTGCGCCTGTTAAAAGATTAAATCTTGG
>JAGRBY010000487.1 GCA_020433835.1 Anaerolineae bacterium
CTCCTCACAGAAGGTGACAAGCTGGTAGGCCTGCTGGCCGCCGAACGCGGTGAACTTTTCTATGAACTTGTATCCTACCATTCCGTTACCAATGACCACTAAATTCTGCTTGCTCATCAATCAATCCTCCCTTGAAAGTAGATTTGTGGGACAAACTTAAGTTTGTCCTACGGTAATTTCATTGTCGTTGTCGTCTCAACCGAGACCATTGGACTCCTATGAAAATAAAGTTGTGGAGCATCAAATTGCTGCTTTGGGCTTGACAAAGCAAGCTTTGTCGCTCCTCTACATTGGGTTCTAACCAACCAACTAACCCTCTCATTCCCCTCGGCTGATGGTGACGGCGCAATGTTTGTAGCTGGGTTGGCCGGAGTAGGGATCGAAGGCCGGATAGGTGAGTTTGTTGGTTTCGTCGTAATGCATCGGCATAAAAACGTGGCCGGTTTGAACCGTAGAAATCAAGACGGCGCGGGCTTTGATCTTGCCTCGGCGCGACTCGACCCAGACCCATTCGTTCGGGCCAATTTGCAAGCGGTTGGCATCTTGTGGGTTGATCTCAATGTAGACCTCGGCCGGGTGCAGTTTGCGCAGGACAGCCGATTTTTGGGTGCGGGTTTGGGTGTGCCACTGGGCCGATGTGCCGCGTCCGGTCATCAGTACAAAGGGGTAATCGTCGCTGGTCGGTTCGGGCAGCGGTCGCAGGGCTTCAAAGAGGAACTTGGCTTTTTCATCGTCATGATAAAAACGGCCATCCTCGAACAAACGGCGTTCGTTGTCGGCGAGCGTGCTGCCGGCGGGGAAAGGCCACTGAATACCCCCGCTGCGGTCGAGCATCAGATAATCATCGATGCCGGTAATGTCGCAGGGCATCCCGGCTGAACAGCGCTTCAAAATCTGGAAGGTGGCTTCCGGCGAACTCCATTCCTTGAATAAGTCAGCGCAGCCCCAGACTTCGGCGATGAGTTTGAAGATGTAGAAATCGGCCAGGGCCACGCCGGGCGCTTTGGCGACGCGCTTGATCAAGCCGATGCGGCGCTCGGAGTTGATAAACGTGCCCTCTTTTTCGCCCCAGGCCGCGGCGGGCAGGACTAAATCGGCTACCTGCGCCGTTTCGGTGGTATGGTACATATCTTGCACCACCAGGAATTCGAGTTTGTCGAGCAGTTCGTGTAGTTCGCCCTGGTTGATCCAGGAGTGGGCCGGATTGGTGGCAATGAACCACAATCCTTTAATCTGGCCGTTTTTAACGCCCTCGATAATTTTGTGGTAAGGCCAACTGTTCTGGTTGGGGATGACCGCCGGGTCGATGCCGAGTACGTTCGCCACTTTTTCCCGGTCGGCTGCTTTCAAAAAGTCGTGGCCGCCCAGCAGGTTCGTGGTGTTGCTAAACAGCCGCGATCCCATCGCGTTGCACTGCCCGGTGATGGAGTTGGCCCCGGTGCCGGGTCGGCCAATGTTGCCGGTCATCAGCGCCAGGTTGATGATGGCCTGGGCGGTGCGCACACCTTCATAACTTTGGTTGACACCCATCGTCCACCAGAAGGAGACTTTTTTACCGTTGTGGATCGTCTCGGCGAATTCGTACAGTTGCTCGACGCTTAGGCCGGATAGCTCGCTGACGACTTCGGGCGTGAAGGACTCGACGTGGGCCGCGAACGCATCGAAGCTGGTTGTGTATTGGTCGATGAAAGGCCGGTCGATCCAGCCGTTGGCGATGAGGATATGGGCTAAGCCATAGAACAGCGCCAGGTCGCTTTTAGGCGTCAGCGGGTAATGTTTGGTGGCGGCTACGGCCGTTTCGGTGCGGCGCGGGTCAACCACAATAATTTCCGGCTTGTTTTTGTTGAGGCAAACGCGACCCCACATAATCGGGTGGGCCACGCACGGGTTAGCCCCGACAAAGACGATCACGTCTGACTCTTCAAAATCTTGGTAGGTGTAGGGCGGTGCGTCGAACCCGAACGATTGTTTGTAAGCCACTACCGCCGTGGCCATACATTGGCGGGTGTTGCCGTCGCCGTGAACCATGCCCATCCCAAATTTGGCGACCGCGCCGAGGAGGGCCATCTCTTCCATTGGAATTTGGCCGGTGCTGAGAAAGGCGACCGACTCTTGGCCATGTTCGGCCTGAATGTGCTTAAAGCGGTCGACAAATACGTCAAGAGCATCGACCCAACTGACGGGCTGCAATGTACCGCTTTCATCCCGCAGATAGGGGGTGGTGGCCCGGTCTGGGGCGGCCAGCGGGGTTAGGGCTTCCCAGCCTTTGGGACAAGCTTGCCCGATGTTGACCGGGTAATCGCTGGTGGCGGTTAAATTAATGGCTTTATTCTCTTTAAGATGAATTTCCAGGCCGCAGCCGGTAGCACAATAGCCGCAGGTCATGGTTGTTGTTGTATCGGGCAGCAACCGTTCGGGCAGTTTGCCCAACCCTAATTTCGATGACTCGAGCACTGTGTCGCGGGTTAAAGCTCCGTCCCATTGGCGGAAAAGCGATCCCACTTTACCAACAAGACTATCGGGTGAATTTTTAAGGATCATAATTTCCTCCGTATGGGGTTGCCCGGCATTCTGGGCGCTACGCCACAGCTAAAGAAGAGGTAGCGTTCCAGTGCTTCGCCGGTAAAGGTGAGTAGAAAGAGTAACGTGGCCAAAAACAGGAGGCCGGTGGTTGATGTGTTACTTAAGAGCGCCAGCGGTAACAGAATGCCGCCGAAGACCGCGCTGATGAAGCGAGTTTGGGTGGCTTGCAGCAGCGTTCTTTGCATCAGCAGCGCCGATTTTTTGAGCGATGTTAACGTTTCGTCTTTGAGGTTGACGGCTAAGAAGCGGCCTTCGTACACCAGCTTGGCGACGGTCGCGATGATGAGCAGTCCGCTTACGGGCCAAATAATTTGGCTGATTTCCGTCGATAGTGCTTGCTGCGTGATGCTGTATAAGGCTGCCACAAACAGGGTGGTGGCGCTGCCCAAAATAACAGCTGTTGTGAAAAATTTGATAAAGGGGCGACCGTTATGCCAGAAGGGGCGGGGTGTAACCTGATACACCATTGCTGAGCAGCTGACGGTCAGGAAGCCGGTCAAGACAACAGCCGGGCCAACCAGGCTTCGCAGCCAGGGGGCCAACACCAACGTGGGGATGTAGGGTTCCAGGAACGGGATAGTCGGCAACCAAACGAGGGCGGTATAGAGCGAGGCAATCCCCATATACATACCGGCGACAATGACTTCGCGGCTTAGCCACGATGTTTTTAATCCCAGGAAACTGCGGAAGGCGAATAAGGGTCGCCCCAAATGCAGTTGAACCACGCCCAGACCTACAAGGCCGCTTAGGAAGGCCGCCAGGGTTAATAAGGGGCTTAAGGCCTCGACGCCAAAGCCGTGCAGAATATTTTCAAGCAGAAAAGCGCCGGCCGAGAGTTGGGTTAAGACCAACATAAAGAGCAGCGGATATTCGGGGTCTTCCGGCTCGATAAAGTAATGGTCAGCCGATTGCATCGTTTCGACCAGGTTACGGTTGGTTTTGAAGGTGGTGGTAGGGTAGGTATGGTGCGGGTCGGCCACACCCGGCATAGCGACGTAATCGGCGGCGTTTTGTTTAACGCGGGCGGTATCGACCAACGTAATGCGGATAGCCCCGTTGGGGCAGCTTTGCACACAGGCCGGGGGTTCGCCGGCAGCCAGTCGACCGCTGCACATATCACACTTGCGAACAATGCCCTGCTTATGGTTATATTGCGGGACATCGTAGGGGCACATAAGGGTGCAATATTTACAGCCGATGCACTGGTCATCCAAATGCTTAACGATGCCGGTTACCGGGTCTTTATCGTAAGCCCGCACCGGGCAGCCGCTCAAACAACCCGGCTCAACACAATGGTGGCAGGCGGTGGTTACGTTCTGCTGAAAAGCCGCCATATCCGAATTGAAGAGGCTGATGGGTTGGGATGTATATTTATGCTGGAAGCGTTCGAGAACAAGCTGCGGGAAAATTAGCTTTGAGTTAATGGTGCTCTTATCGTGAACCAGGCCGACCGACCGCCAGGTTTCATCGGGGCTGAGGCCATTCATATTGTGGCAAGCCGTAACACATCCTTTACAACCGGTGCATTTATCTAAATCGACCTCAAAGGCATACTGCTGTCCAGCGAGTGGTTTGTTGAGCGGGATTAAATCTTGATAAACCGTTTTGTGGCGGGCGATGCGGTCGGTGTCGTGGAGTTGGGAAAATTTTTCAACTGCCGTTAGGTTTTGTTCTTCTAAAAATAAATCGATTGATGAAACTTCTTGGTCGAGTATGGGGTCTGTCAGCATTTTCTATCCTATCTCTCTAACTTACGGGTTATGGAGATAGGAGATTGAGGATTTACGCTCAATCTCCTATCTCCTTATCTGCTAATTTCCCAGACCTGCTTACTTTGAATTAGGCTACGACAGGTACTGCCCCAGCTTGCTCGGCGATGCGCTCTTCCATTTCCTTGCGCGCTGTCGTTTCTTCAACTTCGGAGAAGCGAACGGCGAAGGCCAGGAAGGCACAGGCGGTCACAGCTACGCCCAAGATAAGGTAGGCCGTTGCCCAGGACATTTCACTGCGGAACAGGAAGCCGGCCGTAACAGCCCCGAAGTTACCACCAGCCCCGACAATCCCGGATACCGAACCCAGCGCTCGTTTGCTGATGTAGGGTACGATGGAGTAGGTAGCGCCTTCGGACATTTGCACAAAGAGGCTGAAGACGATGAGCATCGGTACGGCCAGAGCCAGAGCTGCCATTCGAGAGAAGACCATCAGAGCGATCCCTTCCAGGAAGAGGCAGAGGAAGAGGAATAGAACCCGACCGCGCAGACCTTTGGTTAAGTTGATTTTGTCACTGAAGATACCGCCCAGCGAGCGAGCAAAGATGTTCATCAAACCGAACAGTGCAGCGATGGTACCGGCAGTGGCTACACCCAGACCAAAGTAGTCGGCAAAGTAGAGGGCTGCCGTACCATTGATGGTCAACTCGATGCCGAAGCAAGCAGCGTAGACGAAGAACAAAGCCCAAACCCGTCCATCTTTAGAGGCTTCCCAGAAGGAGCCGTTGCTGTCTTTGGCCGGCGGCATTTCACCTTTGGCACGCAGCTCTGTGAAGTTGCCGTCAGGAGCATCTTGGGTAAGTTTGTAGTAAGCAATACCGGTTAGGAGCAAAGCGATACCGGGGATAACCATTGCCAGTCGCCAGCCCAGAAACTGGTTGGAGACAAAGAACAAGACACCAGACAGGATCATCGGCATAACCATTTGGGTCACACCACCGCCCAAGTTACCCCAGCCGGCCGTGGTAGCATTGGCTGTACCAACGACATTGGGTGCAAACATAACGCTGGTGTGGTACTGGGTAATGACAAACGAGGCCCCAATTGCGCCGATAGCCAGACGGAACAGCAGGAATTGGGTGTAATCTTGCGATAGACCAATGAGCATCACCGGAATAGAGCCTAAAATGAGCAAACCGGTGTAGGCCAGGCGAGGGCCGATGCGATCACACAACCAGCCGATAGCTAAACGAGCGAAAATTGTAATAAGAACGGAAGCGATAACCGTGTTACCCAGTTGGGCTTTGGTCAGACCCAAATCTTCACGAACAATAACCAACAGCGGGGCAATACCGAACCAGCCAAAGAAGCACAGGAAAAACGCAAACCAGG
>JAGRBY010000488.1 GCA_020433835.1 Anaerolineae bacterium
TCTCAAGTGGAAGCGCAGGTTGCTGCGTTGGACCTCGGCGAGCGGTTTATTTTGACCGGCCTGCGGCGTGATGTACCGGAATTGATGGCCGCTTTCGATATTTTTGTATTGACCTCTCTGTGGGAAGGTCTGCCCAGGGTGCTGCCCCAAGCTATGGCTACCGGCCTGCCCATTGTCGCTACGGCCATCGATGGCAATGCCGAAGCGGTGACCGATGGTGTTAGTGGCCGGTTAGTTCCGCCGGATCGGCCGGATCGGGTGGCTCAAGCGGTGATTGACCTGTTGAGTGACCGGGAGCTGATGGCTCGCATGGGCGTCGAGGGCAAAAATCGAGTAGGTGAATTTGGGGCGCAGCAAATGGTTGATCAAATTACTGATCTATATCAGCAGCTTTTGAGGCAAAAAGGGTTGTGACGAAAGTCGTCCCATTCGGCTTTTTCGACC
This sequence comes from Anaerolineae bacterium, assembly GCA_020433835.1. The sequence continues at coordinate 445 of JAGRBY010000488.1, forward strand.
AAATAACAAAAACTAAACCCATCTATTGTTAAAATGAGAATTGCTCCCTATCGGCAGCGACTCTTGCCTTTGCTGCGCCAACACGGTAAGATTAAATAATCGTGTTTGAAAAATGACCGAGTTTGACCAGAGATAATATTATGCAAACTAAACTTTCGCTGTTTTGCAGCAAAATCATCGAGGCCGGCTGGCTGGCCGCTATTGTGACCGTTCCCCTCTTCTTCAATATCTATTCCGCCCGGACCTTTGAACCGGATAAAATTACGCTGCTGCGGGCTATCGTCAGTATTATGATTTTGGCCTGGTTGGTATTGGTAGTTGAACAGGGCTTTGGGGCCGAAGAAGGCGAGTCTACCACTTTTTCTGAACGGTTTCGGGCGTGGCTGAAACGGCCGTTAGTTTTACCTACCTTGCTGCTGGTCATTGTTTATATGATCAGCACGGCTCTGTCGATCTCGCCCCAGGTGAGTTTATGGGGGTCATACCAACGATTGCAAGGAAGTTACTCGGCCCTATCCTATATCGTTGTGTTCGCCCTGATGGCCGGGCAACTGCGTACCCAAGAGCAGGTTGATCGGCTGGTCAATTTGGTCATTATTACCAGCGTGCCGATTGGCCTTTACGGCATTATTCAACGCTACGGCCTCGATCCCCTGCCCTGGGCCGGTGATGTAACCCAGCGGGTCGCGGCCAATATGGGTAACGCCATCTTTGTGGCTTCTTATTTAATCATGATCGTGCCGCTGACGATTTCACGTCTGGTTCGGTCGATGGTAGAGATTATCAAGGATGAGTCCGCTTCGTGGGGACATACCGTGCTGGCCGCGGTCTACATTTTTGCTCTAGCCATCCAGTTGATTACGGTTCTGTTTAGCCAAAGTCGTGGTCCTATGTTGGGGGTGATGGGGGCTGCCTTTGTGATGGGTTTGTTGCTGCTGCTGATCCCTCGCCGCCAGGCGGTCGATACCGGTCGGTTGGCTGTTAAAGAGATAGCTTTGGCAATAGGGTTTGTTATTCCACTGGGAGTGGCGGGTGGTTTGACAGCCGGCTTGGGGTATGCCATTGGGGCCGGGTTACAGCGTCTGTTGATATCTTTGAACTACCAAATCGATGGCATTGGTTTTGCCGGAGCGGCCTTAGGCGGGTTGCTAGGCTTTTTTGGATTGTACACCTATATGGTATCTACCCAGAGAGGTTGGCGCTGGCTCTGGCTAAGTTGGTTGGCCATCGGGGTATTAGGTCTTGGCTTTATTCTGGCCTTGAATGTTCGCGGTAATAACCTTGACCCATTCTTAGAACCTATCCGGGAACTGCCCTATTTCAACCGAATGGCTCAAATAACAGAAACCTCAAGAACGGGCCGAGTTCGCGTCTTGATTTGGGATGCCGCCTTGGAGTTGGTTAAACCTCACGAGCCGCTCGGTGTCGACAACGATCAATTTGCCAAGAAAGATTCATTTAATACGATCAGGCCGTTAATCGGCTACGGTCCCGAATCGATGTTTAACGCCTTTGCCTTTGTTTACCCGCCCGATCTGGCCCACGTCGAACTGCGAGGTAGTTCGGCCGACCGCTCCCACAACGAAACGATGGACAGCTTGGTCATTACCGGTCTGCTTGGCTTTTTAGCTTTCTATTTTGTGATGATCTCTCTTTTCTACTACACGGTTCGTTGGCTGGGCTGGGTTCCCGATAAGACCGCTCAATACGGCCTCCTGGCATTTCTCATTGTCGGTGGTATCGTTGGGGCGATCATTCCCTACCTGGTTCAAGGTGAATTTACCTTTATGCCGCTCGGACTGCCTTTTGGGGTTATGTCTGGCTTGATCCTCTATTTAGCCTGGCAAGGTTTTAGCGGACCAAAAACTTTGCCGGAAGCCGGCCGGCTGCCGACGTATACCCTGCTGGTCATCGGGTTACTTAGCGCGATCATCGGCCACTTCATTGAGGTCCACTTTGTCTTTTCAATTGCTGCCACGTACATCTATTTTTGGGCTTATGCCGGACTGTTGTTAGCTGTCATTCGCATTGATACAATGAAGCCGATCCCTGATAGCAGTTCAGTGGCGGCCGAAGCAATAGAGCCGGTCGAGGTGGTTTCAGAACCGGTCAGCAAAACCCGACGCTCCAGAAAGGGCCGCAGTCGACGTAGTAGAAAGACGGAAACTGTTCCGGCCGGTCCATCCGGATCGGCGCTGCCGGTTCGACGCGAAAGTTGGGAAATGTGGACCGGTAGCCAGGGCTTGGCCATGGCCATCATTCTCATTATTCTGGCCTTCGACTTTATCACGCCCCAATTTCAATTTACCCTCAGCAATGAAAAAAGCGCCAGCTTATTCTGGATGGTTATGATTACCTGGCTGGTTGGGTTCGCCATCGTAATGGGCAGTCTGGCGGTTAAGCAAGATGAATGGCGTACGCCTTTACATTGGGGGCGAGCGGTGGCGCTCTATGCGGTTACCTCGTTAACCTATTTTTTGTTGTACACGATGGTCCATCGCTGGCAGTTTGGGCGGCGGATAGCAGTCAGTTCAATAGAAGATGTGCTCAAAGCCTCCGGCATTTTGTCCGGTGGTCTGATAATCTTTTACATTTTTCTAGTTTTGCTCATGGTGATTATTGCAATCACGCTCATCTGGGGTCAAACACGCGGCTTGCCCACATGGCGAAGTGAGAATTGGTGGCTCTATCCGCCGCTAGTGTTAGCTATCCTGACCGTGATCTGGTTCAAAAATGTCGATGTGGTGCGGGCCGATATTTACTTGAAGGAAGGCGAACGCTACCGTAATAACCGCCAATGGAACGAAGCCATTGCCCTGCACGAAAAAGCCATTTCTCTGGACAGCGACGAAGATTTTTACTATCTCATGCTGGCTCTCGATTACCAGCTTATGGCTCAAGACAACCGGCTGGATGCCAATCAGCGTCAGGTGGCTTGGCAGCGCGGCGAAGACATCGCCCTCAAAGCGCGTGAGATCAACCCCTACAACCCTGATAACACCGGCAACATGGGCCGTTATTATTTCACGCTCGGCCAAGTTTTTAGCCCGGAACGTTTCCAGGACGCCCTTAATTATTTTGAGAAGGCCACCGTTTTGGCCCCGTCAAATGTGATTTATCGCAACCTGTGGGCTCAAACCTATTACATCCTCCAAGATTACGATACCGCTATCGATCGTTTGCAAACTTCGGTTTCCATCGATCCCGAATACGCGCCCACTTGGCTGTTGTTGGGCGATACCTACGCGGCGATGGGGGATGTCGATCAGGCTCTCGCTGCCCATCGCGAGGCGCTCCAATACAACTCACGCGGCAGCGGTGACGGTTTTGCCGGCTTTGCCGATCAATTTTTCGACCAGCGCCTCAATTTTTATATCTCGGCCGGCCGGGGCAGTGATATCATTGCCGCGCTTCAGGAAGTTGCACTGGCCAGATTAGATGACCCTAAAGTTTACTGGGCTATCGGCCATGCTTACAACCGGGATGACAATCCCGAAAAGGCCGCCGAATATTATGAACGGGCGCTGACGCTGGGCGACAACTCAGATACGACGCTTCGAGAAGCCGCCAACCTTTATCTGGCCCAGGAGGCGTTCGATCAGGCCGTACCCCTTTACGAACAACTGATCACCCTCAACCCGGCCGATGTTGAGTCTCACAGCGCGCTGGCCTTTATCTATGCCCAGCTAGGGAACCTGGACCAGGCGATTGAACACAATCGCTTAGTGCTCGATCAACTGCCGAATGATTATGATAGTCTAAAAAATCTGGCCATTCTCTACCAACAAAAAGGCGATTTACAGCAAGCTTTTGATGCCGCCCAGCAGGCCCAAGCTGTTGCCCCGGATGCGGAGCAGGCAAGCTGGGAACAGTTCATCGCCGATCTTGAAAGCCAAATTGCTGAAAGTAGCTAACGCGAAGGAAACCGGACTACTATGTACGAACAGATTCTCGCCAAAATCCAAGAAAAAACAGCCACCGTCGGCGTTATCGGCCTGGGGTACGTGGGCCTGCCGCTGGCCGTGGGAATGGCCAAATGCGGCTATCCGGTCGTTGGCGTCGACGCCAGCCCTGAGAAGGTCGATACGTTGAATCAGGGCATCAGTTACATTCCGGATGTGACTACCGAAGCGCTAAATTCTTTGGTCGCCCAAAAACTACTACACGCGACCACTTGTTATGACGCGCTCAAAGAAGTCAATGTCATTTTTATTTGCGTGCCAACCCCCTTTGACTCAATGAAGTCGCCCGATTTGAAGTATGTGCGGCAAGCGGCTGAGGGTATTACTCCCTATCTTTCTGCCGGGCAGTTGGTCGTGCTGCAAAGCACCACTTATCCCGGCACAACCGAGGAAGTGGTCAAACCCATTCTTGAGCAGTCGGGCTTACAGGCCGGGCAGGATTTCTTTTTGGCTTTTTCACCGGAGCGGATCGACCCCGGTCGCAGCGATTATACCGTCGAGAACACCCCTAAAGTTGTCGGCGGGATTACGCCTGAGTCGGCTCAACTGGCCGGAGCCTTGCTGGCCCATCTGACCCCGGAAATTTTCCTGGTTTCATCGCCGCGTGCGGCAGAGATGACCAAGTTGCTGGAAAATATCTTCCGCAGCGTCAATATTGCGCTGGTCAATGAACTGGCCGTTCTTTCAGAGCGGATGGATATCGATTTTTGGGAGGTGATCGAAGCAGCCAAAACCAAACCGTTCGGCTTTATGCCGTTCTATCCCGGCGCGGGCGTTGGCGGTCACTGCATCCCGGTCGATCCTTATTACCTGTCCTGGAAAGCCCGCGAGTACGACTTTTACACCCGCTTCATCGAACTGGCCGCCGAGGTCAACGGCGATATGCCTTACCATACGGTTGATCTAGTCCGGCGGGCTTTGAACCGGCACGGTAAGAATCTGCAAAACGCCAAGATATTGGTCTTAGGCGTGGCTTTCAAACCCAACATCGACGACGCCCGCAACTCGCCCGCCGAAAGAGTGATCGAATTGCTGCTCAAAGACCAGGCCGATGTCAGCTATCACGATCCCTTCGTGCCGCATTTCCGAGTCGGCGGCGATGTCGTCTGGCGCGAATTTGTCACGTTTGACAGCGTGTCGCTCACCGCTGACTATCTGGCCGGGGTGGATGCGGTTGTCATTGTGACCCGGCACCAGACTATTGACTATGACTGGGTTGTGGACCACAGTCCGATGGTCGTCGATACGGTCAATGCGACCCGCCATCTTTTA
>JAGRBY010000489.1 GCA_020433835.1 Anaerolineae bacterium
GAGTATGCGACCATGGTTTCCGGGCTGCGACCAGGGCAACTGGCTCGATCAGGTTTTCATCCGGCTGTCGGTGAAGTACAGGTTGTTGATTACATTTATGAGTGGGTTTATCACGATAGCCGGCATATCCAACAGATCATGCGTCGCATCCAAATCTCAGTATGGCCCAAAATGGGTAATCTGCGACATTTTGCACCGCCCTCCTAGCACCTCCTTAAATGATTTTTATAAGTGCCTTTTTGATAGTCACTCCCTTTGCACTTTAAAGAATTATGGCCAGAAACCAGAGGGTAGCGTTAAAAAGAGCGCTTTTTGCCGTAAAAGGATATCAATGCGGTATCAAAACCCTGGTTTCTAAAAAAGTGCAAACATAGTATGATAGTAAACATACTCAAATTTAAACAATAAGGGATATTAATTTCATGGGAACTGTATCTGTTAAATGGATTACCTCGCAACTGATGACCGGGGTTGACTCTTTTGGACATCCAATTACGATTGGGAGCTGGCCCGAGAAAGAACCACAATGGGCCGGGCTAAAACCTTCGGATTTATTAATGCTGGCTGCGGCATCATGTACGGGCTATGATGTGGTTATGATTTTGACAAAACAAAAAGAGCCGCTGGAGGATTTGGAAGTGATTTGCACCGGCGAACAGCAGTCGGAGCCACCCTATGCTTTTACAACAATGCATATCAACTATGTGTTTAAGGGGCAGCTCAACCCCAAAAAAGTGGAGCGAGCCATTAAGCTTTCTGAGGAAAAATACTGCTCGGTGACAAACACGCTGAGAAAGGCGGTTACCATCACCAGTAGCTACGAAATTATCGACGAATCATTGCAACAAGCGTTGTAGCCGATAAAAACGCTACCAATAACTTGTGGCAGCGTTGTGACGCGCAAATAAAAACTGAAGCCGCGCCGGTTTAGCCCGAAAGATCGATAACGCGATGAATATCGGTGGTTTTACGTTTCGTCACGCGATAGGTAGGGCGAGTCGCTTCTTCAGTATTTCTAATAAATCCTTCCGTAGCTGGCAGAGAAGGAAATAACGGTTCTTCAAGTCGTTGTGTATGGTCAGATCTGCTTGACCAGCCGAACAGGCTCATCAATTTTTTCATGAATTTAAGTCCTCTTCTCATAGGTAAGAAATTTTTTTGATGGTCTTTCACGAAGCAAATAGCACCGTCGTGTTGAGGTTTCGTTTCTATGGTATTATATGCACTACGCTGAGCATCCTTCACTTCTCGAAAAAATTTAATCTTCAAAATGTGCTCAATCTATAGCGGATGACGAATAGATAAAATGGAAAACATGGAAGGAATAGGTGTTTTCTTTCTCATCCTTATCCCTGCTTCAATCTTTTTTATTTTTATTACGACCCGTAGTCCTGACAATGATGAAGAAAGTGACGCCGAAGACTAAAAACGAAGTTAGAAAGCTTAATATTTGTCTGTAATGTGAAATTGGTCATTGCATAAACCCATAATTGCGTTACAATAATAACAAACAAGGGAGGAAAAATATTTTGGGAGGAATATTTTTGTCAGGCTATGGATCGCAATGACGTAGATCGTATTATTAAGGAAGCACAGAAGCAAGCTGTTCGCCCTGATCTTCGCCGAGCTGATCTCAGTACGCTGGATCTCAGGGGGATAAAATTACACGGGGTTATGCTCAATGAGGCCGATTTGTATCGCGCCGTTCTCGATGATGTTGATTTGTATGAGGCCGATATGGTCTTTACCAATCTTTCGAAAGCCAGTATTCGCGGCGGTAATTTAGCCCGAGTAAACCTGGTTTTTGCCAATTTACGAGAAGCGGATTTAACTGGAGCCAGTTTTGCCGGTGCCAATCTTAGTGCCGCCGATTTAAGTGGTATCGACCTCAGCGATGCCAATCTCAGCGGTGCCAACCTCAGTGAAGCCAATTTAACCAATGCCAACCTCAGCGGTGCTAATCTCAGTGACGCCAACTTAACCGAAGTCTCGCTCCACAATGCTAATTTGGTCGGTGCGGATCTATGCGGTGCTAAACTAACGCTGGCCCATCTCGATAAAGCCAACTTACGCAAAGCCAAATATGATTATCGAACCCAATGGCGGCGTGGCTTCAATCCCATCGAAACGGGAGCGATTGAGCAGAAACGCTGGTTTCGCTTTATCGATCGCTTTGTTACCGCTTTTATCGAGGAAAAAGGAAGCAGCCAGATCGATATCGAAATCGAGTAACTGACATAGGCAGTGGTTCATAACGTTAACCCGTGCGCGTCTTGCTTACCGGTGTCATCCTAAATAACTTTTAACCACTTTAACAGTTCGGGCTACCCCATCCTCTGCCCGAATGTTGCGGCTGATTTCTGTTGCCCGCCGGCGCATTGAGGTATCGCTGGTGGCTTTTTGAAGTGCCGCAGCCAATTTTAAGCCACAACCCAAAGCCACATAAGATAAAATATCGCCATGTGAGCCAAAGGTGAGAATAGTGATACGCATAAGCGTTGTTTTTAGACCTGATTTTGTTTTGCTTTAAGACAGTCTACCCCTAATTTGAGCCTTTTTCCAAAATAATGTCACACCGTAGATGACCTTCTCGTCTCATGTTTAGAAGCGTAAAGCATTTTAGAATTTTTGAAGCTGTGGAGTTGCAAAAGTCGCAAACCAAATAGGACTTTTTCTACCCACACTGAAATTTACCTGAGATAAACGGAGGCATATACCATGAAACATCAACACAATCATACGGATGTCATTATCGTCGGTGGTGGTTTGGCCGGATTAACGGCGGCCGCCTTTTTAGCCCGGTCCGGTCGACGCGTAATGCTGTATGAGAAAGCGCACGACATCGGTGGTCGAGCTCATACGCAGCAGAAAAATGGATTTTACTTTAACCTGGGGCCACACGCTCTCTATCGCCTCGGCGAAGGCGTGAAGGTACTGAACGAACTCGGAGTTGCGTTCGACGGCCATTTTCCGAATTTAAACGGTGGCGTTTTGGTCAAAGACGGTCGACCTTATCCTTTACCCTTTACTCCTGGCGCACTACTAACCACAAAAGCAGTGCGATGGTCGGCCAAATGGCAGCTAATACGGTTTTTGGCCGGGTTGTCCAAAATCGATTCTGTTCCGTTAGAAACACAAACAATCCAGGCCTGGTTTGAAGCGCAAGGCTACAACGCCGACACACGAACCTATCTGCAAGCCTTAATGCGACTGTCCACATACACAGACGATATCAAATACCAGAGTGCTGGGGCCGCGATTGCGCAAGTACAACTGGCGGCAGCCGGTAACGTTCTCTATATCGACAATGGCTGGCAAGTTCTGGTCGATGAACTGCGCTGTCTGGCCGCATCCGCCGGAGCGATTATCGAAAGCGGAGCACGCGTCGCCGCCCTCGACTGGCATAGGCAGCAGGGTGTGAACGGCGTTCGACTAGCAGACGGCTCGAGTCAAACAGCGGCAGCCGTCATCATAGCCGCGAGTCCGGCTGCTGCGCAAAGCCTGATCGGTCAACAAAGCATTGTTGATAGCTGGGCTAAAGCTGCCGTCCCGGTCAAAGCCGCGATTTTAGATGTGGCTCTCGAACGGCTGCCCCGGCCTGAAACAACATTTGCCCTTGGAATGGATCAACCGCTATACTTATCGGTACATTCGGCGGCTGCTCACCTCGCTCCGCCAGGTGGCGCATTGATCCACACCGCCAAATATCTCAACGCCTCCGATCCCGACCCCGAACTGGCCCAACGAGAGTTAACCGCCCTGCTCGATTTGACCCAACCCGGCTGGCGTGACCACGTCGTCGAGCAGCGCTTTTTGCCCGATATGACCGTTACCCACGCGGTAATTACGGCTGAACACGGAGGCCTGTCCGGCCGACCCGGCCCCACAGTGCCCGGCATCCCTGGTCTTTACCTGGCCGGCGACTGGATTGGCCCGACCGGCATGCTGTCCGATGCCAGCTTTGCCAGTGCCCACCAGTCGGCCCAATTGGTTCAGGACTATCTGGCCGATCAGACCCATGGTGGCCATGAACTATCGGAAAGCAAAGTCAAGCAGGTTGACGTTGAACTAACGATAGGATTATAAATAACCCATGAACGATGTTGCCCAATTCGACAACTACCGCCCGCTGCTCTTCTCGATTGCCTACCGCATGTTGGGCAGTCAGATGGAGGCCGAAGATATCGTGCAGGAGTGCTTTCTGCGCTGGCAGACCGTTTCAACGGCGGAGGTGCAGTCGACCAAGGCCTATCTAACCAGTATCGTCACCCGTTTATGCATCGACCATCTCCGCTCGGCCAAGGTCAAGCGCGAAACCTATATCGGCTCGTGGCTGCCCGAACCGTTGATTGCCGAGCAGCCGCCCGGAACCGATAGTTCGGTTGCCTTGGCCGAGTCGCTGTCGATGGCCTTTTTGGTGCTGCTGGAGAGCCTGACGCCCATCGAACGCGCTGCCTTCCTCCTACGTGAGGTTTTCGACTACGATTACGCCGAGATCGCCGCGATGATCGACAAAAGCGAGGCCAACTGCCGCCAACTCGTGCGCCGCGCCCGCCAGCATATCTCAAACCGGCGACCCCGCTTCGATCCCACGCCCGAGCAGCAAGAGCGCCTGACCGTGCAGTTTATGGAGACCTGCCTGCAAGGGGATATGCCCGGCCTGCTAAACCTGCTGGCCGACGACATTACCGTTTGGTCCGACGGTGGCGGCAAAGTTGCTGCCGCCCGCAGGCCGATTTTCGGTGCGGATCGCGTTGCGCATTTCTTTATAACGCTTACCGGCAAAGTACCGGACAATGTTATCACCAAAGCAGCCTGGATTAACGGCCAACCCGGTCTGATCAGCTATTTTAACGGTCGGCCGGAAAATGTATTAATTATGGACATCGCCGATGACCGCATTCAAACAATTTACGCCATTAGAAACCCCGATAAGTTACAACGCGTTCCCAGTTACAGATGATCGACCCTGAAGACGGCGTTGTCTGAGAAATATCGCTCGCTGATCATTAAAGTGTACCCTTTATTCTCCGGTTTCAGACGATAGCCTTGCCACATCGTATCAAATCGGAGAATTGGGGTTGTGTATCAGCAAAAGTAGCTGAATTACGGGCGAATACATCAAAATTGGCGGCGGAGCGCATCTGTTGCCGGTAATTTTGATAATTTATCGAGATCGGCTAATCTAACGTGTGCGGCGATGACGGCTGTAGCGAATGTAGCGTCACCGCCGCGCCAAAATTTGTAATGATAGCCGAATCGATACCATGAAAACAAAATCCTGGACACCTTCAAGCTGGCGCACCAAGCCGATTGCCCAGCAACCCCATTATCCCGACCCGACGCTGCTGCATCGCACCGAAACGGAGCTTCGGGCCAAACCACCCCTTGTCTTTGCCGTCGAAATCGATCAATTGAGCCAGGCCCTAGCCCGTGTGGCCGAGGGCAAGGCATTTTTGCTGCAAGGTGGCGATTGTGCCGAAAGTTTCGCCGAATTCAACGCAGCGAAGATCGAAGATACCTGCAAAATCCTGTTGCAGATGGCCGTAGTGCTGACATTTGCCGGAAGTTGCCCTGTGGTCAAGGTCGCCCGCCTGGCCGGACAATTTGCCAAGCCCCGTTCCAGCGATAGCGAGATTATCGACGGCATCGCGCTGCCTAGCTATCGG
>JAGRBY010000048.1 GCA_020433835.1 Anaerolineae bacterium
GTGCCGTATCAGGCCAGGCTGCGCCACGATAAAACCGTCATTACTATTTTTCGAGGCAAGGGCATCACCCTGGAAGGATTTGACATCGCCCACAGCGGGCCGGGAGCCGGAGCTATGGTCATCCAGATTCAGGACCTTATCGAGCCGTCAGGGGGCGATGACCAGGTTAGCCGCATTACGCTGCGCAACAACATCATCCACGACAGCTACAACAATGATCTGCTTAAAATCAATAACGGAGCCGCCTTTATTACGGTTGAGAACAATGTCTTTTACAACCAGACCGGTCGTGATGAACACATCGACATCAACAGCGTCAGCGACGTGGTGGTACAAGATAACATTTTTTTCAACGATTTTGAGGGTAGCGGACGTATAAACAACAACGATACCGCCAGCTACATTGTTATCAAAGATAGTAATGGCGATGATGATACCTATCTGGGCGCAGAGCGCATTACGGTTCGGCGCAATGTTTTTCTCAACTGGCAGGGCCAAAAAAGCTCCTTCTTTATTGTCACCGGCGAAGACGGAAAAAATTATTACGAAGCCAGAGATGTGCTGATTGAGAACAATTTGATGATCGGCAACAGCCGTAACGTGATACGGGCGGCGTTAGGCGTAAAAGGTTGCCGAGATATCACCTTTCGACACAATACGGTTGTTGGTAATTTACCCTCGGTAGCCTACGCAATGCGTCTCAATCTACAAGGCAATAACCTGCCTAATGCCAATATCCAATTTTACAACAATATCTGGTCAGACTCCACCGGTACAATGGGCGCGGAAAGCCCCGACCAGGAGAATGATTTTTCTGATACATCGCCGGAAGAGATCGAGTCGTTTACATTAAATAACAACCTATACTGGAACGGCGGCAGCCCGATACCGACGAGCGACAGTGACTTAATTAATTATACCGATGACAGCCGTGGAATAATTGCCGACCCGCTGCTGGAGCGCTATGAGGGATTGGCCCTGCCGCGCTGGAACCCGGCTACGGGTCTATTTGGCGGTGGCACAACCACTATTCGAGCATCGTTTGAGCTGTTGGTCAAGCTCTATGGTGTACCCTACTTTGACAGCACGGTGCTCGATGCGGCCACCTTCGATCACTCTCCGGCCGATGATCTGTTGGGCCAAACCCGCAGCGGCATGCCAGACGTAGGGGCGGTAGAGGTTGCGCCGGTTCTGGCACTCACCGGCCGAACCGGCGATGAGAGCGCTTTACTGGCGTGGCACACAAATACCACCCTCCCGGAAGCAACCACCTGGAGTATTACCTATACCGGCCCCAATGGCGAGTCCCTGTCACCCATTAGCGGGTTGGCTGATAATGCCCAATCTTACACAGTAACCGGCTTAACCAATCACCAACCATATGCTATTACCGTTCAGGCCATGGTCAACGGCAGCCCGATTCTTACCTCCAACCCGATCACGGTTATCCCGACTGAGCATCTGGTTTACCTGCCGATTATAATGCCCTAGCACCACCAAAACTTTACACTGATTAGGCTAAAAACTGGCCTATAGGCGCATCAAACTGAACTTAGCATTGCCGGGTTACACCCCAAATTTGCCCACTGTGTAGACTTTGCAAGTTTATATTTTTGAGGGTCCCATTTTGCCAGGTTATTTTATTGGATGTATAAATGGGGCCAGGAGGAGTTGTAGCGCGGATGGGAGCCTACCTGCGCTCCCGTCCGCGCGCTGTTGGCGTGTTTAGGTAACGCCGCTGGTGATATAGTTTTCTAACTCTTGGATAGTGAGCTGCTGTTTAGAGATAATCGTTTTAACAACATCACCAATGCTAATAACACCGATGACCTGATTATCATCTAGCACCGGCAGATGACGGATGCGTTGGGCAGTCATAAGTTCCATGCACGCTTCAATGGTCTTGGCTGGCGTGATTGTGACTACTCTGGAACTCATCAGCTCTTTTACATGCATATCTTGGGCTGACTTTTGGGTGCGAACGGCACTGCGGGCATAATCACGTTCTGAAAAGATGCCGACCAGTTGCCCATCGTCTAAAACGAGGACGGCTCCAATGTTTTTTTCGGCCAAAAGGCTTAAGGCCTCAAAAACTGTGGCTCCCGAGCCGATTGACCATATGTTATTGCCTTTGTTTCGTAAAATTTGACCGACCGTTGTCATCTGCTTTGCTCCTTTGCAATTGCTCTAATGATCAACCCCGTTCGCCGACCGGAAACAAAGAACGCCGAGACGGTTCGATCCTATGTCGTTATCTATACTCATTCTACTGTATTTTAACTGTAAATTTCAAGCCCCAATTTTGCTCCACTTGCCAGAACCAGATCGCCTAATCGACCCGCTAAAAAACCTAGACAGATGACCAGCCCTCATGCTCGCGCTTTGGTTGGTGTCCTCACCATAAGTCTGTACTATAGTAGTTCGTAAACGTAATTGAATGGCAATGATGCCCTTAATCAATGAAGATAGCTATATACAAGGAGGTTACGTTGCAAGAAGACTTAAAAAATCACCCTTTTCTAAGCAATATTTCACCTGAATTTCTCGGTTATTATGAAGAATGCGCTGCCAATGAAACATTTAAGTCAGGCGATTATTTGGTGCGCGAAAAAGAAGCGGCTGACGATTTTTTTCTTATTCGCTCCGGCAAAATTGCCCTCGATACCTTTATCGCCGGGCGCGGACCGACCAATATTCAGTACATCACCGGCGGTGAGGTCTTGGGCTGGTCGTGGCTGGTTGAGCCAAACATCTGGCAGTTTAACGCCCTGGCCGTGGAACCAACAGAAGTCATTCGCCTAAACGGCACCCATCTCAAGACGCTGGCCGATAAAGACTGCGCTTTTGGCTATGATTTGATGCGGCGGATGGTGAATGTGGTTGGTTTGAGGCTGAGAATGACAATGCTTCAATTGAAGTAACTAAATGAAGTAACAGTCACGGGTTGGTGATAAATTCGCGTTTGTATAACCTGGGTGACTGTCATCTTTAGAACGCGTAAAACTGGCCAATGATCCAGTTTGCAAACTCTCCAAATGCCTGATGTGTTTGGAACGTTTTTGTTTTAAAGTGATAAAAGACAAAAAGATAAATTTTATGGCTCGATGGAGAGACATGTAAGGAGACCCATGATGGCTAAGAAATACCGACACATTTTAGTGCCGCTTGACGGCTCGAAACTGGCTGAACTGGCCTTAGAAGATGCCTGGCAACTGGCCGAGCTTAATCACGCCAAAATCACGCTGCTACACGTGGCCTCCCCGGTAGAGGAAGTGATTGGTGCCGGCACCGACCACCCTATATTTATTGATCAACAGTGGGAAAGCGAACGGGTTAAAGCCCTGCGCTACTTAAGTGGCTTGATCAATCAAATGCCTCAAGGCCTTGAAATTTACCCCGAAGTTGAAATGGGCTTGGCCGCCGAAACGATTGTTGATTACGCTAACCATCACGATATCGATCTCATTGTGATGGCCACCCATGGTCGATCTGGTTTTAGGCGGTTAATTTACGGCAGTGTGGCCGAGGCCGTACTGCATGAAGCGCACGTACCTATTCTTATGGTGCGCGGTCAGCCGCAACAGGCTCCGTCCGTGGCATTTTAATTTAGGTGTCTCAATAAAACCCTACTCGGAGGAGTAGGGTTTTTATGTTTTACGTACCGGAAAAAAAACCGAAAAGGTTGCGCCCTGATTGGGCTGGCTTTCAACCGTAATATACCCTTGATGTTGATGAACGATGCCGTAGCAGCTCGATAGCCCCAGCCCGGTCCCCTGACCAACTTCTTTTGTGGTGAAAAAGGGTTCGAAGATACGCTCCTGTATCGCATCGCTCATGCCAATGCCGGTATCGATGACCTTCAGCGTTATGTAGCTGCCGGGTGGAATTTCGATGTGCGAGTAAACTTTTGTTGTGGGTAACTCCAGGTTGGCGGTTTTGAGGCTCAACTCGCCGCCGTCAGGCATGGCCTCGCAAGCATTGACTATCAAACTGACCAAAAGTTGTTCGAATTGGTTAACATCCACTTTCGTGGACTCAAGCGCCGGATCAAGAACAATAAATAGGGTGATTGTTTGATGAAGCATCGGCTTGATAATTGTTTCCAGGAAGGTAATTACGTGATTAAGGTTAACCAAGCGAGGCCGAAACTCCTCTTTACGAGCAAAGGCTAAAAGTTGGTGGGTTAAGGCGGCAGCCCGCTCGCTAATAAGCTGAATACGCCCCAGATCTGTGGCTAAAGGATGGTCGGGCGGGATTGCGTCGAGGGCAAAGGCAACATGCCCCATCAGCACAGTCAGCATGTTGTTAAAATGATGGGCAATACCGTTGGCTAGCTGTCCCACGGCCTCCATTTTTTGAGCCTGTCGCAGTTGATCGCTCATTTCCCGCCGCTTGGTAATGTCTCGACTAACCCCAATGACACCCGTTATTTCACCATTATGGTTTTTAAGAGGCACCTTCGACGTTGAATTCCAACAGGAAATACCCTCCGCGTTGACCAACCGTTCTTCCTCATCGAAAATGGGTTTACCGGTGTGAATAACGTTTTGCTCATCATTGTAGAATTTTGTGGCAAGCTCGCGAGGGTAAAAATCAAAATCGGTTTTGCCAACCAATGCATCTACTGTCTCAACTCCCATCGTTTTGGCAATTGGCAAATTGCCGGTTATAAAACGACTTTCCCTATCTTTTAAATACACATAATCGGGCAGCGTGTCGAGCAGGGTTCGCAGTAGGTTACGCTCATCGGCCAATTTTTGATTAAGCTGTTTCACCTGCTCTTCTGCTTGTCGCTGCGGCGTAATATTGATATGAACAATAACCGCCCCGCCGGTTACTTCTTGCAGCGGCATGACATCCATAAAATACCAGTTGGCTGTTCCGTCCACATCAAAGTGATAGGTATAACTGAAAGATGGCAATAACCCTTTCAATACCGCTTCGATACCGGCCAACACATTGCGAGCTTGCTCGTCGGTTTTAGCAGCTTGCCGGCAAACGTTCAAATAGTTTGCTCCAACACCAATCTTTTCTAAAGACGTCACCTGGTTGGTCTGCCCAAAACGAAGCCAGGCATCGTTAACGGTGATAAGCGTGCCATCCAAAGAGACAACCGCAATGTGGGCCTTCAATGAGTTCAAGATTGTGTGCCCAAAGGCCCAACTCTTATGCAACGCTTTTTCAACTTGAATATGGCGCGATATGTCGGTAAACGTCAGGTGAAGCTGATGCGGGGTAGGTTCACTGGCCGGGTCGATTGTATCCCTTATGCCGGTCAACTGTATATGCAGAATTCGGCCATCGGCGCGATAGAATCTTATCTTAGCGGAAAATTTACCTTTGGAACTATTGATGGCTTCAAGCTGCTGCTTAAAGAGATAATTATCTTCGGGCAGCATAAAGAAGGCGAGGTTTCTATCCCGGATGTATACTTTATTACGCCCTAACATCTCGGCAAAGGTTGTATTGACTTTAAGGATAATGGCGTTTTCATCGAGGATAACATAGCCGACCGGGGCGTTCTCGAAGAGGTGTGTATACACATCACGGGTACTTTCTAAAGTCTGCCGACTGCGGATTAGTTCTTCATTGTGACGTTCCAACTCCATCTTTTGGATTTCAAGTTGGCAAACTAATGTCTGTAACTCTTGCTGCGTCAGCGAATCGACAGCAATATTTCTTGCCAGCAGACGACGTTTAGCCTCTTGGCACAGTTTAACCTCGTTATTCATATTTCCTCTCCAATCACTACTATGTAGTGACAAGTACTATCTCTCTGCCCTAAAAAGGGAACCGTTTGTTATCAATATTACATGGTGTATCTACTCAAGTGATGGCGGGTAGGGGCGAGGCAACTCGGCAAGATAGTGGTTGAGCCAAGTAGCCTCAAGCCGAGTTGCCTCGCCCCTATCAGCCATCATCTGGAAAAGTTTCGGTTTCATTCTATTTTTAGTATAGCAATTTATTTTGGTCAACCTATTGGCGTTTAACAACAGATTGGTTCAGTTTTCGCTATAGGGTGGAGAAAGTGCTTTAAAAGTGGAAGTTTACAGAGTTGTCCACAGATTTACACTGATAATCACAGATTTTTATCTAAATTTTGATAATATCAGTGATAATCTGTGTCTATCTGTGGATCCTAGAAGACTTTTCAAACAACTTCTTAGATAAGCAGACTACGTTGGTGGTAATACAACTTTGTTCAAGAAACTGAACCAATCTTGATCTTTGAGGTTAGTGTATCAACCCAACATGAAGTGGCCATGAAGTAAAGATGAAGAAATCCTTCATCTTTAAACCCTCCAAAAGGCAAAAGCCCTTCCTTAGTTGGAAGGGCTTTTGTTAGAAGGCGATGATTTGTCGGCAGGTTAGAGCGTTTGATACCACTCGGCCAGGACCGTGCCGATTTGGTCGGGATGATCCTCTTGGAGGTAATGGATACCCTGGCCCAGATCAACCGTTTCCAAATTTTTGAGATGCTGTCGGCACCATTCAACAACCGGTGCGGTCATAATTCCGCCAGGGGTGGCGTAGAAGAGCAGTTTAGGCAGGTCTGACTGTTGGAACTTTTGGTTGTAGGCGTTGACCGCGGCGGTAACATCGGCCGGTTTGCCTGCGATAGGGATTTCGTTAGGCCAGCGCCAGACAGGTTTGCGGCTGGCGGGATCGGTGAAGGGAGCGCGATAGTGATCCATCTCTGCCTTGGTCAGCCCGCGCACAACAGCCTGGGGCAAGAGCTGTTCGACGAAGATATTTTGGTTGACGATCATATCCCAACCGACGTCCGGCGTGCGAAAAGCCTGGAAAAGTTCGCGGCTGTCGGGCGGAAATCCGTTCCAATCGGGGAGAGGTAGCAGGATGGCCTCCATAAAAGCTACGGCTTTGATATTGCTCTCGTGGCGCATGGCGTAGTGAAAGCCTAAGCCCGATCCCCAATCATGGATGACCAGCGTGATGTTTTTCAAGCCCAGGGCATCGATAAAACCGTCGATGTAGTGGACATGATCGAAAAAGCTATATTCGATGTCCGGTTTATCGGACTTGCCCATGCCAATCAAGTCAGGGGCGATGCAGCGATCGTGGGGCGTTAGATAAGGGATGATATTGCGCCACAGGTAGGATGAAGTCGGGTTGCCGTGCAAAAAGAGAATCGGATCGCCCGATCCTTCATCGACATAGTGCATTTTTGAACCATGAACTTCAATGTAATTGGCTTTGAATGGAAAATCTGCTGAAATGGTTGTCATCATATTCTCCTTTGATGATAAATAGACAGAGATAGGTTTATCGTATCACGTCACTCCTGACATCTGTATGTCAGGAAGCTTACTTGTTAAAGACGTATTCATTTCGCATTTATTACGCATTCGCTTGTTATTCTAAGTGGCCGTTACCTTTAAACTGCGTAACGCATTAAGAATACCAATTAGCAAACGTGTTAAGGTTACCTTATAATTAATAGGAGTTACGCACTTTAAAAGGTGACAGTCACTTCGATGCACTAAATCGAGCTATGTGGGCCAAACGGACGCTCATTTCTCATGAATAAGTGACTGTCACCTTGCTATACGCCCAACTGCGTAACTCATAATTGATTTATGAGCGTGGGAAAGATTATGGGCCTCGTTACAATAAAGCAAGAGGTAGAAATACAACCGACCGAGCCACCATCATTTTTTGTTCGGCATCGGACTAAAATTTTGGCGCTGTTGTTTTGGTTAGTAACGGTCGGACTGTATTGGTGGGTAACAGATTACTACCATTTGTCGCCGGTGAAAAAAGTGATGGTGGTGCAAGATTTATTTACCGTTGGGGTGTATGGCCCACTGCTGTTTATTGTGCTTTTTATGCTGCAACCGCTGGTTTTCTTTCCCTCGTTTATTTTGGGTATCGCCGGGGGCATGCTGTATGGGCCGTTTGTGGGAACGCTGTTGGTCATCGTAGGGGCAAACGGTGCGGCCAATGTTTGCTATTTAGTAGGGCGCTTTTTTGGTTGGAATATTGTTGACAGCCGAGCGGATGATGCAGGCTTTATCCGGCGCACGATGAACGATGCCCGTAATAACACCTTTGAGACCATTCTCGTTCTCCATCTTTTGTTTGTGCCGTTTGATCTTGTTAATTACCTGGCCGGCTTTTTCAGAATGGATTGGCCGAAATTTGCAGTGGCTACCGTTATTGGTGCCATCCCCGGTATTTTAACGTTTGTTCTCTTCGGTGCCTCACTTGAAGGTGATCTTTTAGCCGGCAAGCCGGAGCTAAATTTTTTAACATTGGCGTGGTCGGGAGGTATGCTCATTTTTGGAATTGCTTTATCGCGCGTGGTTAAGTGGCGTGAAAGAAAATTGGCAAAGATAAGAAGTTAAATCAGCACGGGAGGCACGGAAAGTAAACCTCAATACGGGTGCCTTTGTTGAATTGACTCTGAATACGAATATGCCCCTGATGTTGCTTCACAATCCCTAAACAGGTGGCTAATCCCAAACCCGTCCCTTGACCGACGGGTTTTGTTGTAAAAAAAGGCTCGAACAAATGTGATTGTACCTCTGTTGTCATGCCGGTGCCGGTATCCGTTACGGCCAACAATGCATACTCGCCCGGCGGGATATCGCCGCTTTGTCCCGACCGACTCGAGGGCACAAGTACCCTTTGGGTTTCTATAGTCAAGTGGCCCCCATTCGGCATCGCCTCGCAAGCATTAACAATGAGATGATCCAATAACTGCTCAAATTGATCCGTATCGAGCTTGACTTCTCCTACATTGGGCGCGAGTATAAGGTTGTGGATAATTGTTTTCTCAATTGAATGGGTAAGGCTATGATCTATATATTCTACTAAAATATTAAAATCAATTTCTTGTAGCTGCATGCGGTTTTGACGCGTGAACATCAGTAATTGTTGGGTGAGAGAGGCCGCATGTTCGCTGGCTTCTAAAACGCGGGCCAAATCTTCTTTAGCCTGATGATCTTCCGCAATGGTTTCTTGAGCAAAGGTTACATAACCAATTATTGAGGTTAGCAAGTTGTTAAAGTGATGGGCGATACCTTCAGCCAACTGACCTAAAGCCTCTAATTTTTTAGATTGGTGGAGCTTCGCTTCTAACTGTCGCTGTTGTGTAATATCGCGAAAAACAAGTACGCCCCCGTTGGTCATACCCTGATCGTCGATGATAGGGGCGTTGCTGTGGGAGACGGGGATTTTGCGGCCTTGTTTCGTAATAAGAAACGTAGTGTGCTCCAGGTTAATACTTGGTTCTGTATCGGCTGGCACCATAAGGTCAGACAGAGCAGCCGGCTCCATTTTTTCTTTGGTTAGCCTTAAAACAGTGGCTATGTCTTCTCCAAAGGCCTGGGTAGGCCGCCACTGGGTCAAATGCTCGGCAGCCCGATTCATAAATGTAACTTTGCCATGAATGTCCGTTGTAATAACGCCCTCGCCAATACTATTAAGGGTGGCTTTAGACCATTGTTCTTTTTCTTTTAACTTTTGTTCTAAAGAGTGCTTATATAAGGCCATCTCAATTGTTGTTCTCAAATCGCGGGCCTGGTACGGTTTTAGTAAATAGCCAAAGGGCTCGGTAATTTTGGCACGTTGTAACGTAGCATCATCATCATAAGCTGTTAAATAAATAATAGGGATATCAAAATTGGTGCGAAGGTAGGCGGCGGTTTCGATACCGTCAAAATTCCCTTTGAGCTGAATATCCATGAGAATCAAATCCGGTGTCGTTTTAGCCACTTTGTCCAAGGTTTCTTGACCGGAGGCCGCGATGCCGACCACTTCGTATCCCAATCCGGTTAGTTTGCGCTGAAGGCTGATGGCCACCAAACGTTCATCTTCCGTAATAAAAATACGATGCTTTCTCACGAAATTTTCTCCATTTGAACAGGTTTAGGGAAGGATATCTGGAAAAATGTACCATTATTTTTGCTTAGCGTTATCGTCCCTTCAAGCTGTTTAACAAACGTATCGACCAAAAGCAAACCCAGCGACTCGCTTTGATCCATGGTTACATTGGCCGGAAAACCAATGCCATTGTCGGCCACTGTTAAAACTACACGCGCTTGATCAGTATACAATTTTATCTGTATTTGACCAACCCGTTCGTTAGGGAAGGCATGCTTTAATGCATTGGCAACCAGTTCATTAATGATGAGTCCACAGTAAAGGGCCGTATCAATAAGAAAGTAACACTCGTCAATTTCAAGTGTTAGATTTATCTGATTAGCGTGGCTTATGTAAGCGGCCTGAAGCTGATCGATAAGGTTATAGATATAATCAGGCACGCTGATATGGTTGAGATTTTCAGAACGATAAAGGGCCTGATGGACAAGCGCCATGGCTTGAATGCGGGTTTGGCACTCTTCAAGAATTTTGATGACGTTTTTATCGGTTAAATATCCAATTTGTAGTTCGAATAAGCTGGAAATAAGTTGAAGATTATTTTTAACACGATGATGAATTTCGCGGAGCAGCACTTCTTTTTCTTGAAGCGAAGTGCTGAGCTGCTGCCGGGCCTGTTTTTGTTTGGTAATGTCAGTGGCTGTACCTATGATTCGATTCCAACTGGTTTGTCCATCTGGGATGATACTGCCACGCACTAAAAACCAGCGATAGTCTCCCTCCTTGGGGCGCAGACGACATTCAAATTCGAATTGACCGGTTAAATTGTGCAAATGCATTTCTATGGCTGTGGTGACATAATCGAGATCATCAGGATGAATAATGTGCCGCCAAAACTGGTCTAGATGGTGATAATCTTGACTGGAATAACCAAGAATTTCCATCAAGCCGGAGTCGTTATAAGGGCGTTCGGTATCGAGCCGCCATTCCCAAACCCAAACTTGGCCGGCTGTCGTAGCCAGTTCGTATCTTTTTCTAATTTCTTGAAGCTCGGCTTCGGTTCGTTTTCGTTCCGCCTCTATCTCTTTTTCTTGGGTTACAATTCGGCCACAGCCAACCGTCCCAATCATTTCTCCGTTTTCGTTCCAAAAGGGCGCTTTGTAAACATCGGTGTAGAGGAATTGCCCATCAGCTTTTCCATATTCGTCAAAGCGCTGTGGGCGATGTGTGCGCAGCACAATTTCATCTGAGGCGGCGCAAATTTTGTCGAACGTATGCCAAGTTGGGTCGTAAGGATGCATTGTTCTTTCTCTGTGGGCAAAATATAGGTGTGATTTACCCACAGGTTCATCGGTATTTTTAGCATTAAGCAGCTTTCTGCATGTAGCGCGATTGGCAAAAAGGAAGCGATTTTCCAGGTCTTTAGCCCAGATCATATCGGGCACGTTGTCGCACATAAGCCTGACCATTGAATATAATGAGCGAAACTGCTCTTCACTTTCTCGAAGCGCCTTTTGCGCTTGGCGCTGCTCTGTTACATCTAAGCCAATGCCCCATGAAGCCCAATTAGCTACCGGAAATGGTTTAGCCACGGCCGACCACAAAATAGTCCTTTTTTGTCCGGCTTTGGTAGTTAGTATCCACTCCCAGTTCTTATAAGTATGGGCTGGATATTGCTTACCGGCCGTAGCAAGCATCGAGTCGAGATATTCCTTATCCGGATACAGCAGTTCCCACGCTTGGGGGTTGCCGATAATCTCTTCAGCCTTATAGCCCGTAACCTGTTCACAGGCTTGGTTCCAAACCACAAACTCAAAGTTGTCACCTACGGCATTGACCATAACCGGCATATTTTCGACAACCATACGCAGGCGTTCTTCGCTATGTTGTAGAGCATCTTCCATCTTTTTTCTGTCGGTAAGGTCAATATTGACCCCCATCATGCCTTCTATTTTTTCGTCAACATAAATAGGAGTAACAATTTTGCGAAGAAACTTCCAGTCACCGGCGGGTGTTGTCATCCCCATTTCTTCGGTAATTGTTTCACCGGCCAACACCCTGCGGTTGTTTTGCCGCCAATGTTCAAGCGTTGCTTCATCAAGGCTGGTAATATCATCAAGGGTTTGACTCTGCATATCGCCCCAAATTTGGGCTTTAACTTTACTTTCTATGAGCATGCGTTGATTTAGGTCTCGCGCCCAAAAATCGATAGGAAGATTTCTTAATAAGGTTCGCCAGATGGTCTCTTTCTGCTGCAATTCATCAATCGTCTCTTTTTGTTGAGCAATTTCTTGACGTAATTGATGGTTGGTATGTTCCATTTCGGTGATTGTACGTCGTAACAGGGCTAGTTCAGCGTGATATTGATCAATTAACATGCTTTTGTCATCCATGGATCACTCCCTTGCGAGTGACTCAGTCATTTTTGGGATAAATGAAGAGGAAAGGCTTTATGAAATTAGAAGAGTACTCGCTGATTTAACTTGCTGATTTGAAAGGAAATAAAGTAGCAGAAAAGGTTATCAGTTTATGTGGATTTATTCAATATAACAGAAGATAATAAAAATGTAAACACCGCCAGAAACTGTTTGGATAATGATGATAAGCGGATCATTTTGCCGATCGACCGCTGTATCGGCTGAGGAGATAGTCCATAAACCACGGCCATACCGTGCTGACCGTAACAAATGCGCGGTCAAATAACGTGATAAAAACATCGCGTCGTTCGTGACGGATTGTTTGCAAAATGGCGTGGGCAACACGTTTAGGCGGTACACCCTCTATCCGACCGCGCCCCAACGGACTATCGCCTAACGAGTTGTCGTTGAAGCGGGTAGCCGTGACGCCGGGATAAACGGTGCTGACACGAATATTATCGCGTTTAAGTTCGATGCGCAGACTTTCGGCCATTTTTTCCAGTGCCGCCTTGCTCGCACAATAACCGGCGATACCTGGCATTGCCCGTCGGCCAACAATAGAAGAGATATTAATGATAAGGCCACCTTGGGGATTGGCTTTGAAATGAGGAATAGCCGCTTGAATAAGCGCAACCGGCCCAAAATAGTTGACATCCATAACCCGCCGCGCCTCCGCCTCATCGAGTTTCGTTACCTCATCGCGTACGCCAATAGCCGCATTGTTGATGATAATATCCAGCCGGCCAAATGTCTTAATGGTGACCGCAACTAAATTGGCAGCTTGAGCCGTGTCGCCCATATCGATTGCAACGGCAATGGCTTGTGTCCCCTTGATGTTGAGTTCGCGCACCAATGCATCAAGGCGCTCTTGGTTTCGTGCCGCTAGAGCCAATTGGCAACCGGTTTGTGCCAAATGGTGAGCTGTAGCCAAGCCGATACCTTGGGTGGCCCCTGTCAAAATTACCACCCGTCCTTGCGGATCCATAGGCCAGCTTATCTTCTTTTTGAAGAACGTTTGGGAAGTGACTTTGTAGCGTTCATCCCCACCAAACGCCGGACAACGCCCAAAAACATCAGCGTCAGGCAGGCAATTAACACTAAAATACCGCTTGCCACCTGCATAGCCGTCATCTGCAAATCGCGCCGATGCTGCTCGCGGCTGAGACTCACCGCCGCAAGTTGAGCAGCCATCTCGCTATCATAAGCCGCGATGGCTTCATCCGAAGTATCGGGATTTGCTGATTCCGGCTGAACCGGGGCGGCTACATTGGGAGCGATACTGGGCGTGGGGGTTGTGTTATCCGTTGCCGGAGGAGCTTCAACCTCTGGTGAGGTAGAAACACTTAAGGCCGCCGGCTGAACCCCGGTTCGCCCTTTAATAATCTCAATGGCGTGCTGGCCGCTGGGGGCGTTAAACACGGTGTAGGTATCAAGGCCAACCGTTTCACTGCTGAAATCGACCGGTTTGCCATCAATGGTTATTTGGCTGATCTGCTCTGAGCGTAGTTTGAGCAGCTTAAATTTTACCACTTCTTCGGTGTTGGTCCCATAATTAAGCTGGGTTACATCTTGATTCCAGTCGTAAGTATAGGCAGCATAACGGTCTGTCGCAGCTTGATAGACGCGAATGTAACCGTCGTTGAGGCCCAATCGCGGCTGGATTGTCAACCCATTACCGGTCAGGGTAATGCCAAAAAAACCTTCGATGATAGCGCTGCCCATTGTTCCGGCGGCAGCACTATAATAGTGGCTGCCTTCGTGGCGTGGATCGGTGCTTGATTGCCACTCGATGATGTTGCCGGGGTGCTCTTGCCAATCGTTGGCTACTTGAAACAAATGGTTTCGACCGGCTTCGGAAAAGCCACGCAAAAACTCGGCCTTGATCTGTACACCGCCCCACCAGTCCCATACACCGCCGTTTTGGTAGTTGCCGTAGCCCATCCCGGAGTACTCGAAAAAGAGATCGGGCCATTTATTAGGATAAAAAGGATAGAGCGATAAGCCCGGTTTATTCACACCGGCAGCCAGGCGTGCCGCTTCGAGATTTTTGAAGATAGCCGCAGTTTGATCGTCAGTGGTTAAACCGGCGTAAACGGCCAGCGCGTTAGAAATGCTGACCATTGCCGATTCGTCAAAGTCGTGGGTTAGAGGGGTGACGTGGTCATGCGTCAGATAAAATCCTTTATCCGGCTGCCACAGCAGATCGTTGGTTTGTTTCTTGAGTGCCTCGGCCTTTTCCTGCCAGACATCGGCGCGTTCGGTATCACCGACAGAGGCATTCATTTCGGCCAGTTCGAGCAGTGCCATTGTGGCTAAGGCCTGATCATAAATGGAAACCGTGCGATGGTCTTGGGCCGGATTATAGTCGGTGTAACCCGGTCCGCGCTCAAATTTTACATCGCCCCAATCGGTGGTGTGGCCGCGCCAAAGCAACTGCCGTTGAGGATCAAGTCGGTAGCGATACAGCCAATCGGCGGCCAAATTGAGCCGCTGAATGACGGTCAACCCATTAATCGGCGTTTGCAGCCAGGTGCTGTTGTAGGTCATCGCGTAATAAAGATAGGCGGCGTGGATCAGGCTAGTTTCTTCGTCAGTGGTAGCTGTCTGTTTGTTGCGACGACCGTCCGGCGTCAGAATACCGCCAATGGCCCCGGCTCCTGCTACTACGCCAAAATCACCGTCGAGGCTGATGGTTTCGGCCGTATATTGGCGGCGTAGGTAGGCTTCAATAGGTTCGCGTAGATATTCATCGGGGTAGTAATATTGGGCTGTTTCCATACCCCAGGCAATATCGCGAATGTACATCTCCGGATACGCTTTGCCGGGCCGAAAGCCGTGAATGGTTTCGCTGCCGATTTGAAATATAGCTTCACCGTGAGAAAAGTTGTGGGGAATATAGCCGGAGGTAGCGTCGAGATCGGGTAGACCCGGCAGCAGCCAGGTTGTCTCTGTACTGTATGACAGATCGACCGGGAGATTGCGATTAGCCCGAACCGGATGGCGTGATCCGGTAACAATCAGCATCAGGATCGCTACGCCGATAAGCGCCGAGAAGCGCAACGTACAATATGCTAATGGTTGTCTGGTTTTTGTCGGGCACTTCATAAAGGGGGTGCCTTTGTAGCTCATCCATAGCACGCAATTGACGGTTTACGATCAACTTTCCATAAACAGTATACATAAAAATCTGAGAGGGAGCAAATGTATAGAAAGGATACTACATTTTGTGGAGTGCATCTATCATAGGGCTATATATAGGGTTATAAAGTAATGTGGGAAAATAAGAAGGATGCGAATGCTAACTAGTAAATGGTAATTCAATCTCCAATTACCATTTACCAGTTACCAATTACTCAATGACTATCTAAGCTAAGCCCAGACCTTTTTTAATATCAGCCGTATGCTCTTCATCGTGCGAGATGATCGTTTCGAAGTATTGTTCAATGGGGATGATGCCTTGAACAGGATGCCGTCCCGTCAGTTCCCATTCGTTGTCTTCTAGCGACTCCAGCCCGGCCAGGGTTTGCTCTCGATTTTCATTCAACAGCGCGATCAGCTCTTCGCGTGAGAGGCCGCCCATACGATCTTTTAGGCCTGCGTTCCAGTCATTGATTTTAAACGTTTCCGGTACGGTTTCGCGCCCCTTGCGGATTTTGTAAACGTGGATACTCATGCCTCGCTCATTTTCGGCCAGGTGCGTCACCACATCAAGCGGAGTCCACGTATTGCCGTCGGTGATGACGGGCGTGGTCAGCTGCTCTTCGCTGAGGGCGTTAAGCAGTTCCAGCAGCGCATTTCTTGACTCAGTCAGCCTTGACTTGAACATCTCTTTTTTGTCCGTTGACATTCTTTAGTGCTCCTCTCTCTTTTGTAACGTACAATATTAAGGGCGAATTTGCCCGTTGCCTAACACAACCCATTTGTAGGTGGTTAGCTCTTTTAGCCCCATCGGCCCGCGTGCATGGAGCGGTTGGGTGCTAATGGCTACCTCGGCACCTAACCCAAATTGACCGCCATCGTTGAAGCGGGTACTGGCATTCACCATAACCGCCGCCGAGTTAACCTCGTTGACAAAACGCATAACCGACGAATAATCTTCGCTGATAATTGCTTCGGTATGGCCGGTGCTGTGATGGTAGATATGGTCGATGGCGTCCTCCACATCATCGACAACTTTTATCGCTGCCACCAGCGACAGAAACTCTGTGTCGAAATCTTCCGGGCCGGCCGGTTTCACCGCCGGATGGTCTTCCAGAATGTCCATCGCTTGCGGTTCGCAGCGCATTTCAACATGATGCTCGGCCAGGGCGTCGGCTACGCGGGGCAGAATTTGACGGGCAACGGCGCGATGCACCAGCAGCGTATCGAGCGCGTTGCAAACGGACGGACGCTGCACTTTGGCGTTGACCACAATCGGCACCACTTTGGTAAAATCTGCCGCCGAGTCGACATACACGTGACATACGCCGATGCCGCCGGTGATAACCGGCACGGTGGCGTTTTCAATGGCAAACTGATGCAATGCCGCCCCACCACGCGGAATAATCATGTCGATCATCCCGCTGGCCCGCAGCATCTCTCTAACCATCCCCCGCTCGGTCGATTCGATGAGCTGCATGGTGTCAGCCGGTAAGCCGGCCGCTTTGCAAGCCAGCTTTACCGTTTCTGCCAAAGCTCTGTTCGAGTGGATCGACTCCTTCCCGCCGCGCAAAATAGCCGCGTTACCGCTTTTAAGACACAGAGCAGAAATATCAATCGTAAC
Source organism: Anaerolineae bacterium (assembly GCA_020433835.1). The sequence goes on from JAGRBY010000048.1 coordinate 17,023, forward strand.
ATTAGGGCGACTTTCGTAAATGACACCGATGACGCCGATAGGGATACGCCGCTTGGTCACTTGCAAACCATTGGGCATCCGATTGCTCTCAAACTCCTCGCCAACCGGATCGGGCAGATTAATGATGGATGCCACATCTTTAGCGATGCTTTCCAGGCGCGGAGCAGTCAACAACAAGCGATCCAACAACGAATCACTCAGGCCGTTTTCGCGCCCCTCATCCATATCCTGGTCGTTAGCCCCCAGAATAATCGGCTCGCGCTCCATAATTGTTTCGGCGATAATGCCCAACGCCTTATTCTTGGTCGCTGTATCCAGATTTGCCAGAATTCGAGCCGCCTTCTTTGCGGCTTTGCCCTTAGACTCTAATTCTTTATTCATATTATTCTTTTCTCTGTCTGCAAGCGGAGTAATGAAAAAAATACGTTCGTGTCATTCGTTTTTCGCTATTGGTAAGAACAGGATTGGCAGGATTAGCGGATCAAAAAAATACAGAGAAAAATCCATCAATCCTGCGCATCTGTGTTCTTAAATTCGTTGGCTATAATCATGGCGAAAACTCAGAGACATTAACAAAATACCAGAATGGTCAGAGGGAACACCCACCCCTTAATGATTTTTACGCTGGAAATTGCTTGTATTTACTCTGGAATGTAGACGCGTAACAATGTGGCCGGGCCGGTAACCTCAACTTCATAATCCCCTAGCGCGGCCGGCAGCAGTCCAAACCGAACGGCCTTAAGCGGCATAAGGTTTCCATCCCAACTAACAATCATTCGGCCCGACATAACCCCCCAAATTTCAAACGTACTACCGTCGCAATTGCCGGTAAAAGTGTGGATACCTTCGGCAAACCGCCACCGTTCGACATGAAAATAAGGACACCGGGTAATAAATTCGCGGCGATAGCTGTCGTTCTTTTCAATCATCTCGGATATGTAAGGCCCCGGCTCAACTTGATCAAAGTTGATCACGTCAATAGCTTTGTCGATGTGCAATGGGCGCGAATTGCCGTCGGCATCGACTCGATTCCAATCATAAACACGATAGGTTGTATCCGAGTTTTGCTGAATTTCAGCAAGCACAATGCCATCCATAATAGCGTGCACTGAACCGGCCGGAATAAATACCGAGTCGCCGGGTAGGACAGGCAGTTGGTGCAGACACTTCTCTAAAGTTCCGTTTTCAATATTTTCTCGAAACGACTCAGGCGTGACGCCCGCTTTAAGCCCGTAAATGAGATCGGCTCCCGGCTTAGCGTAGAGAATATGCCACATTTCGGTTTTGCCCAACTCACCGTTTTCATGCGCATTGGCATAGTCGTCTTTAGGATGGACTTGTACCGAAAGTGGCTTATTGGCATCGAGCAATTTGATCAACAGCGGAAACTTACCGCGTTTCAGCATCTCCTGCGAACGATGTCCGACCAAATCCGTGCCTAATATCTCCATAACCTCAATCAGTGTTTTTCGCCGCAGTGGGCCGTAGTCAACCCGGGTAGGTGACGTAGGATGGCCTGAAATTTCCCAACTTTCAGCTACTATACCGTCAGGAAGTGTGCGCCCCAACTTGGTTGCCAAGTTACGCCCGCCCCAAATATAATTTTTGAAAACAGGGCTGAATGTAAGCGGATAAATGTTTTCACTTATTTGCGTCATAGTACCCCAATTTTGGCTTAGTATGGTGTTTAAAGCAAATTTTGTCGATTACGTGTCTATCGGTATAAGCTTACAATCAAGCCCGATTCGGATCGAATAGCTCTCGAAATTTCCAGGCGAGCGAGAGATCCCCCTCCGTTCTAATACGTCCCATCGTAAAAAGGATCATCGGGCTAGATTTGCCCGTCATAATCCCAACATAGTCTCTGGCATCCATTATGAAGGTTAAATCTGCATTCTCAATTTGGCGTTCTTCTACTAAAACGCGGTTATCCGCAATGGTCACCAACCAATGACCGCCGCCCTCTCCACTTAAGTTAAATTGAATGGACGACCGAATTCCATCGGCTTTTTCCGGAAGGAACGTTTGGGGTAATTTATCAAAAATGTTTCTTACTTGTTGGGCAGTACTCATAGTGGCGGCCTCCTCAAAGCAGTGTGCAGCGGTGATTTATGTCAGTCAGTATATCTGACTCACTACAGCCTGTCAACGATGTTATACTTCAGTAGACATTAACCAGAATCTAAAAAAGGGCTTGGCCCAGGGGAGGGGCTTGATTCCGGTAATACGCCCACCTTCGACTTCTACACGCTCAAGGAGTGATAGGAGAATAATTTTTTGTAGATCCGGACTCGCTTTGTGGAGTTTACCCAGCGAGCCGACTACCTCATTGACGACGGCCTCAACATCGGCCATGGTGCCAAATGAGGTAATCTCTACTTGATTTTTTAATTTCTCGATTTCAGAATCGAGCGGCGTTTTGCGGGTTATGAGTTGCTCTTTCGTGATGACACCCGTTTGATACAGGTCAATCAACCGCTCAACTTCACCCTGCTTGCCGTCCAACTGCTCAAGATAATTCTGATCATCCAGTGAAGCAGCTTGTTTAAATAAGGCTTGGATATCGCCGCCCAAATTCTGGGCTAGTTCCTCACGGTCAATCTTAGCTAGCTCCTCGATAACCCGTGTTTCGATTCCTTCAGCCAATACGTCACGCTCTGGACAGCCTTGCTTTTGATACATATGGCGGTAGTAATACCGCTTCCCTATTGTGTGGCGTGGTTGCGACTGGCCACACATCTTTTGTCCACAGTTCTTACAAAAGATAATTCCACTCAGCAAATAAACTCGATGGCTTTTGTTACCACGTCCATTGCTGCGCACCATCTTTCGCTTGGCTTTTACCCGCTGAACCGCCTGGCATAGCTCAACCGGCAAAATAGGATCGTGCGCGCCCGGCTTCCCCGGCTCGATTTCGCCGGCGTAGACATACGCACGCCGGATAACGCTATCGACGGTCACCCGGTTGAACGGCTGCGGATAAGAGCGCTTGCGATCCCAAAAACGCCAGCCGGATTCGTTTAGCCGTTGGTTTGTGTCCATAAGGGACATATTGCCGCGAGAATAGAGAGTGAATAGCTCCCTCAAAGCGTCGTGGTAGTATCGAACCTCATACCCTTCGGGCGGGCTTGGTGCCTCAATTTCGCCGGTTAGCTCATCGGGCAGCGGCCCGGCGATAGTCTGGCCGGAATCGGGATTGAGGTAGTAATATCGCACAGTTGGGATTAGATTCTTGGTGTATGGTTCACGGTCGCAGCCGAATGGAATCGCGCCGATATGGCGGCCTTGCCTTTGCTTAAGGTCTCGAAAAGTCCGGCGATAGCGTTCTGAGGTGGTTCTGTATTCAAACTCTGCAAGGCTGGCTTGCAGGTCAAGCACGAATTTACCCATGGCCGTGGTGCCATCGACGCCGGCCAGATTGCCGATAAGTAGCACTTTGCCGAGGGAATCGAGCTGTCCTTTGAACCGCTGAAAGTCGGCATTGTTGCGGTAAATCCGGTCCAACGTTTCGGCGGCAATGCCGGCAACGTCCGGATCGCCCAACCGGGACAACACCTTTTGCCACTCAGGCCGGCTATCCTCATAGAAGCCGCTGAGGTCGTGATCTTGATGCCATTCGAGTTTCAGGCCCTGGTCGGTGGCGATTCGTTCGACGGCGGCCCGCTGGCGCTGGAGGCTGAGCACGTCGGCGCTATCCGCGACGGACTTGCGGCCGTAGCCGAGGAGTATTTTACTCATCTAATTTCAACTGTCCGTTCTCTCTTAAAACTGCTTTAATATCCAACGATCTGATCTGAAGCTCTTTTGAGAGCCTGGTAATACTTTTACCTTCAGCGTAACCCGCGCAAATCTCGACAAGGATTTTTTCTATCATACTAGTACCTTAACAAGATAAAAATACGGAGTAGTAATCAGCAAAAACCTGCTTGGCATCATCAACGGTAAAAGACCATTTTATCTTGCGAGCCATAGCATTACTGTTTTGCTCCCAAGCGAATAGTTCCATGGCTAAAGTCCATTCGTCCGGCAAGCGACGATTGAGACATTGTTGGCTCATAACACTCAACTCAATTTCGGCCATATTGAGCCAGGAGGCGTGAGCGGGAGTGAAATGAAATTGGAGGCGAGCCATAATCCGGTCGGCTTCGGTTTTGCCAAGAAACTCAACCAAGGAATGAAAGTGATGGGTGTTGAGATTAT
>JAGRBY010000490.1 GCA_020433835.1 Anaerolineae bacterium
GATGCTATGAGAAATGCATTGGAAACAGAAATCCTGGTGATCGGCTGCGGGGTCGCCGGGGGTGTGGCGGCACTACAGTTGGCCGATAGCGGTATTACCGTTACGGTCATCACCCGCACCCAAGAACCGCACGAATCGAATACCTACTACGCTCAAGGTGGTATCATCTACCGCGGCCATGGCGACTCGCCGGAACTGTTGGCCGAGGACGTTATCCGGGCCGGAGTGGGACACAATAACAGCCAAAGCGTTGATATTTTGGCGAATCACGGACCTAATTTGGTGCGACAGATTTTGCTGGATCGCGTCGGTGTCCATTTCGACCAAAACGGCAAAGGACTATCCCTGACGCGTGAGGGTGGGCATTCTATCCCGCGCATTATTCATGCGGCCGATGCCACCGGGCGGGCCATCTCAACTGCGCTTATCGATGCTTTGGAGTGTCATCCCAATGTTAGGTTGCTCAGTGGTTACACGGCAGTTGATCTGCTCATGTCAGATCGCCACGTCGTTGGCCGGTTATATGACGGTCCAATTTGTCTAGGTGCGTATCTGCTCGATCAGGAAACCGGCGAAATCGTACCGTGTGTTGCCAAACGTACCATTGTGGCCACCGGCGGTTTGGGACAGCTCTTCATGCGGTCCACCAATCCAAAAGGAGCACGTGGCGATGGCGTAGCGATGGCCTATCGCGCCGGGGCGCAGGTTAAGGATATGGAGTTTGTGCAGTTTCACCCGACCACCTTTTACCATCCGCAAGCTTGGGCATTTCTCATCTCTGAGGCAGTGCGAGGAGCCGGAGCGCGATTGGTTAATGCTTCGGGTGAAACATTCATGGATCGCTACGATCCGGAATGGAAAGATTTGGCTCCACGTGATATTGTTTCGCGTAGTATTCATCAAGAGATGGTTGCTTCCGGCATGCCAAACGTGTATCTCGATCTGGCTTCTTACATCGCGCCTGATGAAATTCGCCGCCGCTTCCCCAATATCTATGCTCAATGTCTCGAATTTGGAGTCGATATCACCCAAGACTTGGTGCCAGTTTCGCCGGCAGCCCACTACTCTTGCGGGGGCGTGGCTGTCGATGCTTGGTCGCAAACGAACATAACGGGACTGCTGGCGGTGGGTGAGGTCGCCTGTACCGGCCTCCACGGAGCCAACCGGCTGGCAAGTACCTCGCTGTTAGAAGGGGTCGTGTGGGGCTATCGAGCCGCCCTCAACATTCGACAATATCTCAACGGACGGGTGCTGCCGCGTTCGGCGGACATTGCGCCTTATCCGTCAGATAGCCTTGCGCTGCCGGACTCAAGTCGGCTTGAGCAGATGATGGAAGAAGTAAAATGTATTATGTGGCAGCAGGTGGGGTTGGTTCGAGAGACGGCCGGTTTAGAGCATGCCCGTGATCGGCTGAATGCGTTAAGCCGTGAAGTTGAAGCGCTTTATCAACACCATCATTCCACCGATCAGCTTTCCGGCTTGCGCAATATGGTTCAGGTCGCTTCACTCATCACGCAAGCGGCCCTGGAAGATACGGTTGGAGTTGGGTGTCATTACCGAGTTTGAGTATAATTAACCCATGATGACTACCGATGAGCGACGGACTCAAATTCTAGCCCTTCTCAAGCAATCCACACGACCGGTCACCGGCACCTATCTGGCCGAGCAGATGGGGGTTAGCCGCCAGGTGATTGTGCAAGATATGGCTGTACTGCGGGCAGGTGGCGAGGAGATTTTAGCCAGCCCTCAAGGGTACTATCTCTATCAAGCCTCAATCGAGATCTATCGCGCTGTAGTAGCGGTACGGCACACGCCGGCTGAAACTGAGGACGAACTGACAATTTTGGTCGATGTTGGGGTTGAGGTCGTTGATGTGATTGTTGAACATGAAATTTACGGCGAATTGCGCGGCATGCTGCATATCGCCAGCCGCGAGGATGTGCGCCAGTTTATCATCCAATGGAGCGAAACCGGAGCGCGGCTACTTAGCGAGTTGACGGAAGGTGTACACCTACACACCTTAGAAGCCCGTCGTGCCGGCCAGCTTGAGCAAGCACGAGCCGTGCTGCGCCGACGAGGATATTTAATCGAATAACGCTCTTTTTGGCTGTGAAAAATCGGGTTTGTTGAGAGCGCTACTATCAACTGCCCTTCAGGTATAAAAAAAGGAGTCCGAAATCTGCTTCGGACTCCTTTTTTGTTGAAAAATGAAATTTACTTCGGCCCAATCATATCTTCGGGACGAACGGCTTTGTCAAACGCTTCACCGGTCAGCAAGCCCAGTGCGATGGCCGCCTCGCGCAGCGTAGAATTATCGTTGAAGGCCTTCTTCGCGATTTTAGCTGCGTTATCGTAGCCAACGTGGGGGTTGAGCGCGGTTACCAGCATCAGCGAGTTTTTGAGATAGCCCTCGATAGCCGGTTTGTTCGGTTCGATGCCGACGGCGCAGTTTTCATTAAAGGAGTTGCAGGCATCCCCTAACAAGCGGACAGAATTGAGCAAGTTGAAGATCATCACCGGCTTGAAGACGTTAAGCTCGAAGTTGCCAGACAGCCCGCCGACATTGACGGCCACATCGTTGCCCATCACCTGAGCACAAACCATGGTCATTGCTTCGGATTGGGTCGGGTTGACCTTGCCGGGCATAATCGAGCTGCCATGTTCAGTCGCTGGGATGGCAAGCTCACCGATCCCGCAGCGCGGACCTGAGGCTAACCAGCGGACGTCGTTGGCGATCTTGGTTAGGGATGCAGCCAGCGTTTTCATTGCGCCACTGGCAAAAACAACCGCATCGTGAGCAGCCAGCGCTTCAAATTTGTTCGGAGCCGATTTGAAGGGCAGGCCGGTAATCTCGGCGATTGTAGCGGCTGCCGTTTCGGCAAAGTCGCGATGGGTGTTCAAGCCCGTGCCGACAGCGGTGCCACCCAGGGCCAACTCATAGAGACCGTCCAGAGCAAATTCGATACGTTTTGTATCGTTATCTAACTGCTGCACGTAGCCGGAAAATTCTTGTCCCAGCGTCAGCGGTACAGCATCCATCAGGTGCGTTCGGCCAATTTTGATAATGTCTTGGAACGCTTCTGATTTTTCGTTGAGCGTATCACGCAGCGCTTTGATAGCCGGCAGCAGGAGGCTGTTAATCTGCTCAGCCGCAGCAATGTGCATCGCTGTTGGAAAAGTATCGTTTGAGGACTGAGCCTTGTTGACATCATCATTAGGATGGACCGGTTTTTTGCTGCCCAGTTCACCCCCGGCAATTTCAATAGCTCGGTTGGCGATAACCTCATTTGAGTTCATGTTGGTTTGGGTGCCGCTGCCGGTCTGCCAGACGACAAGCGGAAAATGGTCATCAAGCTTGCCTTCAATAACCTCATCAGCGGCTTGCACAATAAGATCGGCTTTTTCGGCCGGTAAAGTGCCCAGCTTTTTATTGGTCATGGCAGCAGCCTTTTTCAGAATACCTAAAGCCCGAATCATCTCTCGGGGGAAGCGGTCGCCCCCAATTTTAAAATTCATGAGCGATCGAGCGGTTTGAGCGCCGTAGTAACGGTCAGCCGGCACCTGAATTTCACCCATAGTGTCACTTTCAATACGGTATTCCATGGTTTTTCTCCGTTGAACTAAAAAAGTTGATAGGTTTTTATAACTTCGTGACCAGACCCCTCTCTCAAAAAGGCATCTGCATTGTGAAGGTTACGTGTAATTTCGGCAGGATAGAGTTGGTCACTTTACTACATCATAATAATGTTTCTGTACAAATTAAAAAGCGGCCAGCAGTAGGGAACGGGGCCGCTTCTCAACGTCAGTCAAAAAGTGTATTGGGCAAGCTAGACACAGTGAAGCATATTAATAAACGCTATGCATTGTATCCGGTAGGTCTCGACGGTGAGGTGATTTTTGAACAGGAACGTTATACGTTAGGCCCGTTCTTCGTCAAGGTCATAATCCCAATAGCCGGGACCTTCCGTGAAATATTTGGTGTTCATTTCCAGATCTGCTTCATGCTCTTCCGGCAAGTCTTCTTCCGGGAAGATAGCTTCGGGGGGGCAAACGGGAACACAAGCACCACAGTCGATGCAGGTGTCGGGATCGATATAGAAATAGGAGCCCCACTCAGCGTCACCTTTGGGGCCGGGGATAATGCAGTCTACGGGGCATACTTCTACGCAGTCGCCTTCTCGAGTGCATAAGGTCGTAATAATATGAGTCATTAAATATAACCTCCTAAGGATTTCCATTCGTTACGAATGCAGATTTTTGTGGCATCGGTTCTCTAGCCAGTAGATGCATTTTAATGGGATCGTATATTATTGTCAATAATTCACAACTTTATCGTGATACATATCATACAAAAAAAGGGAGTTTATCGTCTTAAAATCGGCTGGTAACCTGCCCTACAATATGCTCAAGTCCAATCGGGCCGAAATTGCGGCTGTCTGTGCTTTCGGCTGAATTGTCACCCTCAACAAAGTAGCGATGGTCATCAACGACGGCAGTTAATCGTTTTATCATGCGCAGATCGGGTTGATAGGGGTGCACCACTACCACAATATCACCGGGTTGCGGCTCTGTATAGCGATAAGCGGCAGGGTTGATTAAAACTTCTTCCCCAGGCTGGAGCAAAGGCTGCATAGAGTTGTTTCTAACGCGAAAGCGTCGCCGGCGGCGAACCAGCCATAATACAAACTCAACAAACTCACGTAGACGGCTCGCTTTTAGCTCTTTATTCATGTAAACGTTTACAAGGGGACACCGTGTAATACAAAAAGGAGCGACAATTGCCGCCCCTTTTTATCGATAGTCAGTATCGGTTATCTACGAAGCTGTGTAGTAGGTGACGTCGCGATTTTTGGTAGCCCAGAAAATATTGTGGATATTTTCGATAGCAGCCATAAGCGCGGTGGCATCTTCCAGGCTAACGCCAACTTTTGTGGCCGAGCACAGTTTAGCCGCTTTCCAGAAGGTGTCATGCAGATCAGGATAGGCTTCCAGGTGTTGGGGCTTGAAGTAGTCTGTCCAGAGAACAAGCAGTTCTTCTTTGGCTATGTGGGCCTGTTCTTCTTTAATGGCTACGTAGCGCGACAGCGTGTTGTGGTAAGCCACCATCGCTTCTTTATTGTCGGCAGCCGGAGTTTCAAGCGCCAAGATTTTTTTGGTCATCGACAGCGCTGCTTCCGCTGCAATACGCGCCGAGGCGGGATCGTAGACACCACAGGGGCCATCGCAATGGGCGTGAACTTCTGGGGCTGGGAAGTATGCTTTCACTGCTGATTTAATTTTGTTGAGCATGATTGAACCCTTTCTTATTTTATATTAATTGGCATTTTGGGGAATAGAGTTGTGCGAAGTGTGTAAAATAGCTTGACTTTATATGTTTTTTACCTGAATTGTAACAGTTTTGCACAACTTTTAATATTATAGACAAACCATCAGGGCTTGTCAAAAAAATCGCGCTGCGAACATTTTTACTACCTTTGCACTTTAGCGAATTAGGCAAGAAACCAGGGTTTTTAGCGTTAAGGTAGCTCTGCACACAATCGTGGTAATATTAGAACCCAGGTTTTTCTTGAGCATGAGACCGGCAAAGGCTTATTTTTGGTGCTCAATTGGGCAACATGCTTACACTTTAGGCA
>JAGRBY010000491.1 GCA_020433835.1 Anaerolineae bacterium
CAAATTAAATCCCGCTGCTGCCGAAACCTATCGGTTGCTCCCAACCGGGCCGAATGCGCTTGTGCATACACACGCGCGGCTTCTTTAACGGCATTGAGCAGCGACGCTCCGTGTTCCCAACTCGCATCGTCGTAGCCCCGACCGCGCAGCTTCTCTGCAAGATGCGGCTGTTCTTTAACATCGTGCAGCAGTTGCTCGGCCTCGTACATCACATGCTGTTGTTTTTGGGTTAATCCACCGGCTGTCATAAGAGACTCCTTTGGTTAGCTTGTCAGCGATCAGCTGTCAGCGGTCAGATTTATTCCTGTATTGTCGGATCTTTCGTAAAAATGAGAATAGTTAGTGTCTTTAATTTTTCGCCGCAATGATAGGCTGTTGATTTAAGAACACGGATGCGCAGGATTAAACAGATTTTTTGCTGTATTTTTTTGATCCGTTAATCCTGCCAATCTGTGTTCTAAACAATGGCGAAAAACTTATGCCACTAACGAGATGCGTTCAGGATTTCCACATAGTGCGGATTGTACATGATGCCCAGGATATTCCCAAACGGATCGACCACGGAAGCCGTGACGAAGCCGGTGTCACCACGGCTTGTGGGTGGCTCATATTCTTTCGCCCCCATCTCTATCAACATTGCAAAGGTTGCGGCTACGTCGTCGACGTGCCAGTAAACAATGGCACCGCCCTGACCTGCTGTAGCGCTTTTTGGGGCATAGTTGCTGTTGATGATGCCAAGTTCGTGCTGGTAATCGCCAAGCCGAAATTCTATGTAGGCCAGTCGGTTGTCGGGGCTGCGGCGTTCGAAGTAGGGAGCGACGCCTAACAACTCTGTGTACCACTGCTTTGCGCTTTCCATATCGGCCGCCCAAAAACTTATGGTGGCCATACCTCTCAATAGTGATGTATCGATCATTTTCATGCTCCTTTATTTACGCAAATCGTGAAAAAACGTCTGTATATCACCAACCAGGATATCTGGTACTTCCATAGCCGCAAAGTGACCGCCACGGTCGAAATCGGACCAATGGACAATGTTGTTCGCTTGTTCGCTAAAACGCCGAATGGCGATATCTTCGGCAAAGACAGCCACCCCGGTGGGCGTATTGCCGGGAGCCTCGCCCCACGATTCGGCGTGCATATTTTCGTAGTACAGGTTAGCGGATGAACCGGCGGTGCCGGTCAGCCAGTACAGCATAACGTTGGTTAGGATGCGATCTCGCTTCACGGCAGCCTCAGGTAGGTCTGTTGTAGGATGGGTCCACTCCTTGAACTTCTCGACAATCCAGGCTAATTGACCGACCGGCGAGTCGGTTAGGGCATAAGCCAATGTTTGTGGGCGGGTAGCCTGGATCTGAAAGTAGCCGTTTCCGTCAGACATATAGTTGGTGAGTCGGTCCAGACGCTCCTTCTCGATAGCGGTGAAGGTGGCCAGTTGTGCTTCATCAACCGGATCATAAGGGATGAAGCCATAGGACGCCGCGTTAACGTGAACCCCGATAACATGCTCCGGGGCTAATCGACCCAGAGCGGGTGAGATAAACGCTCCGAAGTCGCCGCCCTGGGTACCATAGCGATCATAACCAAGGCGGCGCATCAACTCAGCCCAGGCTTTGGCAATGCGAGCAATGTTCCAGCCGGTTTGGGTGGTGGAGCCGGACAAGCCGATGCCGGGAATGGAGGGGACAACCACATGGAAGGCATCGGCCGGATCGCCACCGTGCGCGCCTGGGTTTGTAAGAGGGCCGATGACATCCAGGAATTCGACCACGGAACCGGGCCAGCCGTGAGATAGAATCAGCGGCAAGGCGTCCGCCTCAGGCGAGCGAACGTGCAGAAAATGGATGTTTTGACCGTCAATTTCGGTGGTGAATTGGGGGTACTGGTTCAGTGCGGCTTCGTGTTGCCGCCAATCGTATTCATCGCGCCAGTAGGCGACCAGTTCCTGAAGATAATCCAGCGGTACACCGCGACTCCAACCGGTGTTGGGGAGTTGATTGGGCCAGCGCGTGCGTTCAAGCCGAGTGTATAAATCGTCTAAGTCGGCTTGAGGAATTTCTATCAAAAAGGGTTTAATAGTCATACATAAATCTCCTTTTCTTTATAATCGAGTGGTAGATATCTAGCTGAAGATTATTTCATTGTAAGGTGAAGGCTGAGGCAAGGCTGAGGAATGACGAATCTCGCTAAACAGCTTTCATCTCATAAAAAGGCTCTTTTTCTTAGCCTTCGCCTCAGCCTTATTTTGTACTGGGTATATGTGATCGTTGAAAAATAGTTATGGGTGGCTAATGTGCGTTTAGCTTGATAACGCCATCAGTTTGAAGAAGTACGAAGCCTCGCCGGTTTTGAACAGCCCATACCAGGCTTCGAGCGTTTCGGGCGCGTAAAGGTCGAGTTTTTTGAAGATGTGATAGGCAAAATCGAGCGGAGCTGTGGAGCCGGCGGTGATAAGGTGCCCGTCGGTTACAGCCGGTTCATCTTGGTAGAGCGCCGCGCCCTGATAATTAGTGATCTCCAAATACGCAAGCGCGTTGCTGGTGTGGCGTCGATCATCAAGGATACCGGCACGAGCTAAACCAGCGGTTGCCCCGCAGATAGCCGCTACCGGGACGCCGGACGCTAAAAACTCCTTGGCTTTTTGCGCCGCTTCCATATTTTGTCCTTCGTCCCAGCCATCGGCACCGGGTAAGATCAGCATTGCGCTCTGAGTAGGTTCCAATTCATCGAGCGTCATATCGGGCAGAATGGTAATCCCGCCGATACTCTTGACCGGGTTTGTGTTGAGGCCGACAGTTTTAACGCTGTAGCGACCCGGCTGCTTTTGAAAGGCCGGTTTGTTGATCCCGGCCACGGCATAACCCGCTTCCCAATCGGCGATGGTGTTAGGGACGAAGAGGTGAATGGTTTGTTTTTTCATTTGGATAACTCCTTCAATAATTAATGTAGATACAAAGAGGGGAGATTAGAGATGAGGAGATTGGGAGATTTAGCTTTAACAATCTCCTCATCGCCAGTCTCCAGTCTCCTAATCTCTAATCCTCCCCATATCGCTTCACAATGGCTCTGGCGCGTTCGAGTACTACATCACGCAACTCTTTTGGTTCCAAAATCTCGGCCATCGAGACATGGGCTAGAATGATGCTGGCAGCTCTGTCCAGATTGGGGGCCGTTAATGTGACGACAATCGAACCATCCGGCTGCTCTTCAAAACTGTCCCAATAAGCTTGATTGTCCCGGGCTACCAGCGCTGCATCGGGGGCAAAGGCGAGCCGGACGGTGGCGTGCTCTTGAAAGAACGGTTGGTCGGCCAGATAGGTATCCATATCGAAGTCGGTCGGGACTTCGAACGTCTGGTTCAATAAAGTTATTTCCAGAATGCGGTCGACTCGAAAGATACGTATATCCTGACGTAGATGGCAGTAGCCGAGACAGTATTGCCAGCCCCAGTAGTAGACTAGCAAGTACGGGTCGAATTCGCGCTGTATTGGATCCGGCTGGTTTCGGCCTCGATACAGCAGTCGGGTTCGGTGGCGTTCGTGTAGCGCTTCGTAAAGTTTTTCCAGGCGAGGCGCGGCCAAACCGGGATCGATTTGATGGAGTCCGCTCACCACCAGGCTGCGACGCGCCCAAATGGCTTCCTGTCTCTGCTCATCGGGTAAGACATTATCGAGCTTGGCCATCGCTCCCCGCGCACTGGCCCGATACAGCGATCCCCACACCGTTTCGATAACGCTGGCACCCAGATAAAGTGCCACGGCTTCATCGGGCGTGAACATCAACGGCGGCATTTTGTAGCCGCGCACCAGGGCGTAGCCACCGTATGGGCCGTGCTCGGCGTAGATAGGGATGCCCATCTCATCGAGCATATTAATGTAGCGCTGCACTGTCCGCACCGACACATTCAGTTCTTTGGATAGCTGCGAGGCACTCTGGTTAGGCTGGCGCTGAAGCAGCATGATTAATGTAATCAATCGTGTGGCTGTGGTTGCCATAGATTTTCTCCTCATCGTTCGTCGGATGGTTTGTTAGGTGACTGGTTGTTTGAACGAATAATGTTATTTTACAGCTAGTATACGACATTTTGTGTCGTAATTAGCTTTGGAATTTTGTGGATTTTGTGAATTGGTTGTTGGAGGGTGGAAACTGGAGCGTCAAAGCTCGGCTTTGACAAAAACAAAGCAAGCTTTGTTGCTCCTATCCGGGGTATGAAAATTAATTTTTGATAACGAGGGGGATATAGACGGAACTGTTATGGCTATAACCTGGATCGACCAACAGATCATCTGATACATTGCCTGCGCCGTCGATGACTTTGAGCCGGAAGCTTGCGGTGCTGTAGCTGGGGCTGGTGGTAAAAGCTGTGGGGTACTCCATAATAATGAAGCGGTCGAGCGCGATGTCGGTTTTATCTAAAAAGGTAACATAGAGTTTGATGTCACTGGTGGCATTGGTCGCGGTATCGAAATCGACATGGAATTCCTGGTACGTGTCGGCCTCTCGGAAATCGACGCCGCGCAATCGGTGCAGGCCGATTACATCACCATCTGATTGCGCGATGATTTCTAAGCGCACGACTTCATCGGCCAGAGAATTGCTGCCGGCTTTGAGCCGAACGTAGGCCCGGTACGGCTGCGGCTCCGAGAAGGTGATGGCATCGCTTTGCCAAGTGCCGACGGGATCATCGGCGGTAATCGCTTGTAAGGCCTGGCCGTCTAAAGCGTCCGGGTCGTTCACCCACTGGCCGACAGGTTGATTGCTTACTTCCTGGCGCGTGAGCGTCGACTCTTCCCACAGCCAATTTTTATCGCCCAGGGCCAGATAATTCGCCCCGGATGTGGTGTCTTCGGCTTGGAGCGTTAGCGATAACACCGGCGAGTCGGTGATAATGGTGGTGCCGGTCAGGGTGGTGGCCGTCGTTAACAAGCCGGTTGGGGCGATGCGATCCAGACCAATAACCACTTCCGGCGAAACGGCCCGTTGGTTGCCATCGTCAAACGTCTCGGCGGTTAGCACGAGCGTAGCGCTAACCAGGGCCTGGTCGGCCCAGCTTGTCGCATCAACCACATAGCCTGCGCTGTTCGCCGGCCCGGCCTCGTTGATGAGTAGGTTCGTTTCGGTTGGTGTTGAAAGATAAACGTTGGTCGCGTTAATGACGCCGCTGTTGTCGCTGGTGTTGATATCCAGGAAAAAGTGGTTGCCGGTGAGATATTGATTCGACCACGGCCAGGCCAACGTCACCTTAGGATCGGCGGCGCTGCCGCCGGGTTGTTCGATGGTGACGTCGGTGTAGTAGTGGCGTAAAATGGCCTGGTACGACCAGCCGTGCTGATCCGCCCAGCGCTGTGCACCCCACTGGCCCATCCCGTAGCCGTGTCCGTTGCGGGTTTGGCCGAAGGAAACCGGATCATCGACGGCTTGTAGGTAGATGGCATTGCTGTTGGTTTTGGTCGGGCTGGAATTTTCGGCGCTGAACATGGCGGTGATGATTTGGCCGTTGTAGGCGAGGTATTCGCCGGTAGTGTCATCGACAGCCTGATTGGTGCTGGCGACCGTGTCATCGCACATATATTGGTTGTTGACCCAATCGCTAACGTGATAAGCGGCTGAGGGATTTTGTAGATATTT
>JAGRBY010000492.1 GCA_020433835.1 Anaerolineae bacterium
TTCGGCGGAATAATGAGAATTTGACCCGGCCTTATGAGGCTGGGATCGCTTAGAGTGTCACGATTGGCTTCAAAAATAATCGTCCACAGTGAGGCCTGTCCGTAAACCTGCAGAGCAATACGTGACAATGTATCACCGGACTGAACGGTATAGATTTGCGGCTCCGGAATTGGCGGCTCTGAGTCCTCCAAAAAGCGCAAATTTGCTTCGACTAGGCCATCGAGTGTGGCTCTTACCGTATCCGGGTCACCGATAATACGCTGAACCAGAACAGCGCCGCCATTGCGTAAGCGGTCAAGTTGAGACTCGCTAATAACATCTTCACCACCTACGGCCGTGACATATTTCCAGCGCCCTACAGCTTGATCGATGGCAAAACTTACATCGGGCTGGAAATGCCAGATGTAAGTGGCTGCCGCATCAAAGTATCTGTCGGAGTCGGGCAGCAGAACCACATGTTCGCCAGGATTAACCTCAGGCTGCGGATCGGTTGGCTCTGTTTCATCGAGTTCTTTGAGCTTCAGCCGTAGTTGAGCCGGATCGATATTGTAGCCGGGACAGGTAGTGCCATTGCCGCGCAGTTCTCGATGCCCGCGTACATTCTCGACCGGGATATTATATTTCTGGCGCAAATGTTGAATAAGGGCCAAAAGCGACTCCATTTGCCCGTTCGTGGGAGTCGTGTACTGGTTTGGAATAAGCTGCGTTTGGCCGTTTGAATCCTGATAGGTGCGGTTATCGCTAAACCAACCTGACATGCAGATAGCGAGGTAATGGTTGTTCCAGTACTGTCCATATTCCAACCCCTCGGAATTATCAGCATCCTTGAACCCGGCGTGATAGGCTGAAATCTTCTCATCAAGCGCATACTCAATTTTGCCGCTGCCGGGAATAACATAATTATAGCCACCGTGCGACCAACCACGCACGTTTACGTGGTAGTTAAAGAAGCTCTGGGCATTCCCTGTGGGGGCACCGGTTGTTCTATCCACGGTAGCAGAGTGATGAACGGCGATGCCTAAAATCTCGCCGTTACGTTGCCAATCTTTGTAGTTTTCATAATTGGGCATGTCAGCCCGTACATCGGTAATATCTAATGTCATGGCGTTACCTCAAAGTAGTCTATCTTATTCTACATAATAAGTAAAAATGATTCAAGCACGTTAAGAAAAATCGGTGGCTGAGTGAGAATCAAAAAAGGTGAAGCCTCATTGCTTCACCTTTTAACAGAACGTGTTTATACCCAGTTCAATTAGTTCGTGACCACTTGTAATGCTGTAGGCAGAGGCCCACTTTTGAGAAAAATACCCAAATCAGAGAGACTTAAACCGGTTCCACTGCTCAGGCTCGGTAAAATTTCCAGTGTATCGCCGGACCAAACATACATTTTTGAACAGTTGATAACCTGATCATCAATCACCAAGCAGATAAATCCACCGGACTGTGCATCCAGAAAGTCGAGGAAACGCTGAGTAGCTTCGGGTTTGGGTTTAATCTTGTAAAAAAGTTGACCATCAGTAGGAGGTTCTACAGTAGCAATTTCTTGACCAGAAAAGAGCGTGTAATAGGTGTCGGCCGGTAAGGGCTTGTCACGAACCGTTTTCACAAACTTGCCGATAGGCGGCTGAGAACCACCATCAATAAATTCAACATCCCCTTTGCGGGTCACAATATCAATAATATAGGGCAAATTTTCGTAATCACGTAGTTGAACCTCTAGCTGCCCTTGTGCGGTTAGAACCTGATGTTTCTCGTCGGGGCGGAGTTCTTCCAGCCGCTCAGCAACAATCTGCTGGGCTTCTACAAGATAGTGCTGTGAAGTAGAACCATTCTGAGGTGTTAAAATGATTTTGGTTCCTTGATGATCGATGGCCAGTTGCGAGTCAAACGCAAACTCCGCCACTACCCGAGACCCATAAACGAGCCATGCTACGGTGAGGGCAGAAAAAACAGTCAAGAAGAGAAATAATTGTCTTTTCATATGTCCGGTTTGTCCCCTATTATTGTAGATAATTCTATTATAAGCGATATGGCTTAGTAGATCAATAGGAAATAAGCAATGTTGCCTAAACGTAGGGTAAAAGTAAGCGATCAGAAGAAGATAGAGGATTAATTTACTGAATTTACGCTAAATTTACGTCTACAATTACGCTATATGGCTTAATTGTAGACATAAAATATAAGCTATACAGCTTAATTTATAATGCGGTCGTAAAGGTAAAGTTGGTTTTCCAGAGCTATCTTGTATTGCGCGTGGTAAGCAGTGCGTGGCCTAAACGTTTTCCCCAACGCAGGAGGAGGAACTTCAGACACATTAAGCGCATCAAGCACCGCAAGAGCCATACCACGACTTGTCGCTTCTGGCTCAGCCGATGCCGTTACAGGCCGATTGAGAACATCGGCCATAATCTGCATCCAAGCAGGGGAGTTGAGCAGCCCACTGCCGCTGGCGATGATTTGGTGCTCGGAGGGTAAAGAGGGAAGCATTTGATGGTGGATGATGGCAAAGCGGAGGGCCACTGCCTCCAGTCCGGCCCGTAGAATATCGATGGGCCGGATATTGAGGGTTAAACCGCTAAACGTGGCTCGGGCATCGTCATGCCAACCCGGCGCGCGCTCTCCGGCTAAAAAAGGCAAAACGGTTAAGCCATGGCTACCGGGAGGCATTTGAGCCAATTCGGCTTCACTATTTTTGGGAAGTTTGAGAATGGTATTGAGCCAGGCAAACACGTTACCGCCCTCCGTTGTGGCCCCGCCAAGCAAACCATAACGCCGATTTAAGCGATAAAACCACAAACCATCAGGCACGGCATCAAGCTCTTTTTCGACCAGCACCCGCATTGCGCCTGTAGTGCCTATGGTCAGAGCCAAGCGATCCGGCTCGGTGCAGCCGCTGCCAACATTGGCCGCCGCACCATCTCCGACAGCGGGAAACCAGGGGATATCCTTAAGCTGAGGCCAGCGTGCAGCCCAGGCAGTTTTAAGCCCCTGTTGAGGCTGGTCGATATCAACCAGTGGCGACAACTGCGCCGCGTCGATCGGCAGTTGCGACAGCCATGTTTCATCCCAGGTCAGCGTGTGCCGGTTAAGCAGCCCCGTCCAGGAGGCAACCGAGTAACTGACCGCTCGCTCACCAAACAACTCTAGAAATAGATATTCGCCTATCGACAGCCAGTGGGCTACAGATTTTAGAAGATCCGGTTCCGTACGCGCCAACCAGCGAAAACGCGCCGGTAAATAGGCACTGTGGATGCGACAGCCGGTGCGGTCGTGCACTTCAGACAAATCGAATTCTTCACGCAGCGCTTCGGCATCCGACGCACTGCGGCGATCGGCGTAGGTATAAAGCGGGGTAATCGGCCGGCCCGACGCATCGACACCCATAATATTGGTAACAAATGTGTCGATGCCCACGCCTCCAATTTGGGAAGCTAGTGAGCCAATCTGCTCTAAAAGCTGATCGATGGCTGCCACAACGCTGTCAAACAACGCCACCGGATCGAATTCGGCAGCGCCATCGGCGGTGGTCTGCATTGAGGTCGGTATCTGGACTAAGGCTCCTGTAATGGGTTGGGCTAGCCGGTCAAACAGCATGGCCCGAGTAGAGGATGAGCCGATATCGAGGGTTAAAATAAAGGGGGCTTCAGGGATTGTTTGAGTCAAAATTTACCATCCTACGGCACACCCGTCGGTGCGCATATCGCTGCCGGCGACATAGAGGCCATCATCGAGCCGCCAGATAATTTGTCCTCGACCAAAACCGCCTCGCCGGATAGGTACGTGAATGTGATGACCGCGCGCCGTCAAGCCTCGCACCACGTGTTCCGGGATACCGTATTCCAAATCAACACTCAGGCCACCGGTAAAACGCCAGCGAGGAGCATCGAGTACTGCTTGCGGGTTCAGGCCGTAATCAACCGTGCCGGTTACAACCTGCGTTTGCCCCTGCGGCTGCATAAAAGCACCCATAACGCCAAACGGACCAATCGGTTGATGATCGCGCGTTAGAAAACTGGGAATAATGGTATGATAGGGCCGCTTGCCGCCGGCTGCCTCATTCGGATGGCCCGGCTCCAAGCTGAAACACGTGCCCCGATTTTGCAGGGCGATGCCCGTATCCGGCACAACAACCCCGCTGCCAAAGCCCTGGTAGTTGGATTGAATGTAGCTGACCATCATGCCATCGCGATCAACAGCACAGAGATAGACCGTTCCTCCTTGAGGTGGGTCGCCGGCTTCCGGCATGCGAGCCTCAGGGCCAATTAAGTTGCGGCGCGCAGCGATATAGGTAGGATCGAGCAGTCCGGCAACCGGAATATCGGCATGTTCGGGGTCGGCGATGTAGCGTTCGGCATCGGCAAAGGCCAGCTTGATAGCCTCAATTTGCAAATGAAACGACTCTTCGCTGCCGTGCGGAGAAGCGGCGAGATCGAAACCCTCCAACAAAGACAAAGCGATAAGCGCTGTTAACCCTTGACCGTTGGGCGGAATCTCCCACACTTCGTAACCCCGATAGCCCACGCCGATAGGTTCGACCCATTCGCTTTTGTGCCCGGCCAAATCAGAGTCAGTCAGAAGACCACCAGTTGCTGTCGCAAAATTGACGATTTTTTCGGCAATTTCGCCTTCGTAAAAATCACGCACGCCTTGGTCGGCCAGGCGCTGCAATGTTTGGGCGTGAGCGGGGCTGGCCCAACGTTCGCCGGCCTGAGGTGTTTTACCGCCCGGAGCAAAGACCTTGCCCCATTCCTGTACAGCTGCTTGAGGAAGAGGAAGAAAGCGTTCGGCGGCCAAGGCCCAATATTCGGCTATAATCGGTGAGACCGGGTAGCCTTCCTGGGCGTAAGCAATAGCCGGAGCCAACACCTGTTTCAGATCGAGACGACCAAACCGCTGGTTAAGATCGTCCCAGGCAGCCGGCGCACCGGGCACCGTAACTGGCAGCCAACCATCGCTGGGAAACCGCGTGTGGCCCTGAGACCGAACGACATCGGCATTTAAGGTTTTTGGAGAGCGACCGGAGCCGTTCAAACCGTGCAGTTTGTGGCCATCCCACACCAACGCAAACGCATCGCTGCCGATGCCGTTTGATGTTGGTTCGAGCACGGTCAACGCTGCCGCAGCAGCAAGGACCGCATCGACAGCATTGCCGCCGTTTTTCAGCATATGCAGTCCGGCCTGGGCAGCCAGCGGTTGGCTGGTAGCCACGATACCATTATAAGCCATCAGCGGCATACGCTGTGAAGGAAAGGGGTATTGTTGGAAATCCATAAATTTTAGAAGAATTGATTTTTAGGATTGAAAAATAATGACTTCAGCAGTGCTGAAGATGGAAATGAGGAGATTAGAGTAAGGCACCAATCTTCTTATCTCTAATCTCCTGCGAGATTTTGCTCAAGCTACTTGATAGCTGATCCTAATGAACCCATACCGGATCCCAATCATTAAAGGGGTTATCTGATAGGCTGGTAACCACGCGTGAGTCTAAATCAATGACAAAAATTTGGCGATTATTAGCAAAGCCCATATCAGACCAAAACGCAATTTGGCTGCCATCAGGCGACCAGGTCGGGTGTTTATCGAAATCGCTGGTGTTTTCCGTTAACCGTA
>JAGRBY010000493.1 GCA_020433835.1 Anaerolineae bacterium
TTCACAACGACCTTCCTACCTTTCGTACCGACCGCCGAACCGTTCGTACCGACCGCCGAACCGTTCGTACCGCGGAAAAATGACTCCTACCGGATTTCGATCCAATATCTTTGAACCCGAAAATTCTTTACAGATGAGGCAAAATTTTGGACGCAGATGAACGCAGATAAACACTGATTTTTTTCTTTTTTATCTGAGAAAATCTGCGTTCATCTGCGTCCCAATCCTCTTGTCGGTTTGAGGCGGAACTTTGTTAGATTGTTGCGCGGTAACTATTCAGCGGATTTATTGTTTCTCAGCCTCAGCCTTAGCCTCCGGCTGAAATCATCGCCCGCTGAATAGATATCTTACGCGTACACAGCCCAAGGGGTCAAGCTTTTCTTAAACAGTGCGTATAAATACTGTACTTTGCTATTTCTGGGCGATTTAGCTTAGAATGGCCCCCATTTGTGCAAAGAGAGGTTTTATTATGACTGTGCCTGTAAAACAGCTTACGCTGATAACAACCGTGATGGTTGTCTGTTTTGTAATGACCGGAGCTGCGGTGGCTTATACGCCGGCCGCCCAAAGCGAACCGGATTTGTCGGAGGAAGCGTTAGCCAATGCCGAATATCCGTCGGAATGGGCGGCTGAGGGCGTAGCTCAGCTTACCGACGGATCGTTTACCGAGCCTTATGGCGATGGCTCGGCTGCGGAGTTAACGGTTACCTTGGCCGAAACAATAGCTTACGGCGATCTTAATGGCGATGGCCTGGACGACGCCGTGGTGGTGCTAGTGACCGATCCGGGCGGTAGCGGCACCTTTTTTGATATCGCCGCTGTTTTGAATGACAAGGGCCAACCGCAGCCGGTAGCCTCGAAAACGCTGGGTGATCGCATCGAGATAAAATCTATTACCATCGACTCCGGTGAAATCTCGGTGGACATGGTCAGCCATGGCCCGCAAGACCCGCAATGTTGCCCCTCGCTGGAAACAACGCGTACCTTCACCTTGCAGGCTGATAAGCTGGTGCAAGCCGGCAAATTGGTTCCCTACAGTTCAGACGGCCAACTGTACGGCTATGTTGATCTGGCCGGTGACTGGATTGTCGAGCCGCAGTTTAATTTTGCCGATGCGTTTTCAGAAGATGTGGCTGTGGTCAATGTCGATGATCTGTACGGGTATATTGACCGTACCGGCGCGTTTATCATCGAGCCGCAGTTTAATTTCGCCTATCCCTTTGTCGATGGGCTGGCCGCCGTTAGCCTTGACCAAAAAGCCGGGTATATCGACCAGAGCGGGGCGTTTGTCATCGAGCCGCAGTTTGATTTCGCCAACAGTTTTTCCGAGGGGCTGGCTTTGATCGGTCTCAATGGCAAGTCCGGCTTTATCGACAAAAGTGGAACTATAGTCATCGAGCCGCAGTTTGATTTTGCCTTTGATTTTACCGAGGGACTGGCCGTGGTTGAGGTTGACGAGCAGTTTGGCTATATCGACTCCACCGGAGCCGTGGTCATTGAGCCGCAGTTTGATTTTGCCAACAACTTTTCCGAAGGATTGGCCGCCGTGGCCCAGGATAATAAGACCGGCTATATCGATCAAAGCGGGGCGTTTGTCATCAAGCCGGAATGGGAGCAGGGTTTTCCTTTTGCCGAGGGGCTGGCCTTTGTTGATGATGGCGAGCGGCGCGGCTATATCGATCAAACCGGCGCGTTTGTCATCGATAATCCTGCTATTACCTTTGGCGATACCTTTGCCGAAGGTTTAGCCGCTGTGGAGATCGATGGTCAGTTTGGCTATATCAATACCGATGGCGATATTGTCATCGAGCCGAAATTTGTTTCAGCCGGTGCGTTTGAAAACGGTCTGGCTTTTGTGTGGTTTGACAGCACCTGGGGCTATATCGATCAAACCGGCCACTTTTTGTTTCAACTGCCGGTCACCGATCTGGCTTCTAACTCCTTCACCACCAGCGTAATCGACTTTTTGCCGGCGGTTCCGCCTGAGGTGAAGTCCGGATCGTGCTTTGCCAACTCGTCCATCACGCTGATTGACAGTGCCTGGCGTTGTACGGTCGGCAACGAAATTTTCGATCCCTGTTTGGTGGCCGATGACGGCGAGACGCTGGTGTGTGGCGCTAACCCTATCTTAGCCGAGGCCGGCTTTCAACTGGAGCTAACCGAACCGCTGCCTGAGCCGGATCTGCCCACCGAAATCGCCGCTGACGACCAACGTCTGACGCTGGAGGCGCTCAGTAATATCGAATACCCTTCGGAATGGACCAAAGACGGTGTCGCGCCCCTGGCCGATGGGGAGTACTCGGAACCGTTTGATGAAAGCGTGTCGAGCGAAATATGGGTCGGTTTGGTTGAAGATCTGGTGGTTTACGGTGATGTGAATGACGATGGCCTGGAAGACGCTGTTGTGGTACTAACGACCTCTTCGGGCGGAACCGGCGTTTTTTATGCGCTGTACGCGGTGATCAATGACGAAGGCGAACCGAAGCCTGTCGCCTCTACCATGTTGGGCGACCGGGTTATCATCAATAGCATCGCCATCAACCGGGGAGAAATCACCGTTGAGATGATCACCCAGCGGCCCAATGATGGTATGTGCTGCCCTACACTGCCGGTAACACTTCAATTTGTTCTTGAAGATGATACCCTGCTTTCCAGCACCACGGCCTGGCTTATGGAATTGGCCGACGGCTCTTACTGTAGTTTCGCTACCGGAGCAACCGGCCTGGTTGAGAAGAAACGGGTTAACTTTTTCTGCTCTGATGATGGGGCCATTATTGGCGGTTTGCAGGTTGGCCCGGTATGGAGCGCCGAGAAGGTGATCTTTGATGAGGAGGCGAATGATCCGTTTGCCATCAAGGAGCGGAATTCGGTTGATATTCTGTCCGTTTGGCAGCCGGTTAATCCGGCGGCCGTCAGCGCCAAAATCGGTCTGACCATCGCTGATGTCAGCCTCGATTTGGGCGACGTGGCCAAAAGCATCCAGGGGCAGCTTATCCCGACCAATCCGTACAACCCCAATGTGCCGCCCCAACTGAACGGCTCACCGGCTCATATTCGCTTTGCGTTTGATGAGGAAGTGCTGCCAACGTGGGGCAGCGTTTACCTGAACAGCCCCCAACTGTTGATCTATCCGGTTGACGATTACCTGGCTATGTACGAAGCCACGGCCTCGACCGCTGTGGCAGAGCGTATTGACGCTTTACAAACGCTGCTCGATGACCGGCCTGAGACCATCGACGAAGCTATTCCGGTTTTGCCTGGTTTAGGCGATGCCGTTCAGGATTTGCGTGTTCAGATTGCTTATTTGGAGTTTGAGCAGGGGCAGGGTATCCGTTTTGTCACCCATTACGCTCAAGATGCTAACCCGATCATCAATGAGACGGTTTTTTACACGTTTCAAGGCTTAACCAACGACGGTCAGTTTTATGTGGCGCTGTACTATCCGGTTTCCACCGCAGCCTTACCTGACTCTTTCGACGAGACCGAAGCTGCTGATGATTACGATGCGTTCCTGGAGAATTTCGAAACCTATCTTCAAGAAACCCATGATAGCCTCAACGGTCTCGATCCCGCTGACTTTTCGCCTGATTTAACCGATTTAGACAGTTTGGTGAAGTCGCTGGTTATTAAGCCGTAGTAAGGTTAGGCATGCCCGCTTCTGATTTTGAGGTCGAGTAACATCGGTGTTTTGGAGATGCCCGGTTCATAACAATAAACCAACTGCTCGCAGCGGCGCAGTATTTCATTGGGCGACAAATCCAGAAGGGTGGGCAAAAATTGGCTTAGATCTTGCTTGATCAAGCTCAAACTTAACATGGTTGGTGTTGAGATGGCAACCTTTTGAATTATGCCGTGTTCGTTTACGGAGTAATCGTGTTTTAGAAGGCCAAAAGGCGTTTCAGCCAGATGACTGCCATCGCCGGCTTTGGGCGCAACCGGTAACCGACTGGGAACGGGCTGCACATAGTTTTCGATAATCGACTGGGCCTTTTCGATAGCCTGAACCAGCTCTATCGATCGGGCTATGATAGATGTGAACGGGTTGCGGTTGGGTAAACACAAGCCTGTTTCTGCTAAAGCAGATCGAGCTGCCGGAGCAAGATTCTGAAAGTTGTGGTTGAGTCGGGCTAATGGGCCAACAAAATAGTGTACCTCTGGGACATACTTGTTGTAAGAGCTATTACCATTTTTAACACCGTTGGTATGGGTTAGATAGCGGCGAATATCCTCATGAGAGAGGGTCGATTGTTTTGAGAGCACCGTTTGGCCTTCAAACATGGGATATTCCGTAGGATGGTGAAAAGCAACAAAATCGCCAGCAGAGGTAAAATCGGGCAGATCAAAGTTGGCTGTCCACGTTACGGTTTGAAGGGCTGCTTCTAATCCCCAGGCCAATTCATCATTAAGTGCAAGGAGATCTTGATGGGTAGGGGTTTGGTAAAAGCCGCCTACACATAGACAGTTGGTGTACTTGTCTTCACCGCTTACAATTCGGCGCAATGTCTGGCCAAATTGCCTCAAGCGCAGGCCACGGTCAATGATGGGCTTCAACGTTGGGATGGCGGCCATGGCTATGGCATTATCATAGCCCAGCAACCGGGGCGCATGGCGTAAGTAAATATGAAACGCGTGATTTTCAATCCAAGATGCACAATTTAAAAGGTCTCGTAGAGCCTGAATCTTGGCTGAAACGGTTATGCCCAATACTTTTTCCAAAGCATGCACGGTTGCAAGCTGACACGAGGTTGTGCAAAAGCCTTGAATTTGGGTCATAATTGCGGAAGCAGCTTGAAAATCTTGATTGTATAAAAATGTCTCGATAAAGCGGGCTGATTCAAGACGTTGTAGTTGTAAGTGGGTAACTTTTCCGTTTTCGACCACTATATCGATGACATGTTTTGGCTTGTTGAGGGCCATTTGGGTTGTTATGTCGGGCCGTTGATCGTTCATTGTTTGATAATCTTTTTGTGAAAAATATCACGAATTGGATTAAAAAATTTTTATTTACTAAATTCATTATTTAGTTGTTACCCACAGTTTAACGTAAAACCAGGAAAGTTGGACTAGCCACATTAGCAGGAAAGATCCTGGTTAGATGACGGGTTTATTTTTTAAAAAAACTGGTCATCAGAACAGGGTCAGTGAGCAAATAATTTTAATAATCATAGCCTGCCAGAACGACTACAATGCGCTATTAGCTTACTTTGCTGGTACAGGATATGTATCCTACTTTACTTCCATTAATTGTCTAATGGTGTAAATAGGTTTATTATTGTCTTGGATTTACGATAAATCTTGCTCAATTTGCTGCTATGCCACCAAACCCCTCAAGTAGATCCAAGCTTATCATAAAGCAGAAGCTGTTAAGTGAACTAACAGAACTCTTTACTCTTACCTGTAAAGTTGCAGCTATCTGTATTATTTTAAGTGCCCTAATAGAATAATGGGCAAAAAAGCAGAAGAGGAGAAATTTTGCAGTGGACACAATCTATCACGCTCTTGTCTTAAACCTACACCAACCATCGGGGAATTTGGAATATTTGCTGGACAATGAAGAGTGGGAAGCCAAAGAAATTTTATGGGCGCTTGACCGTATGCCT
>JAGRBY010000494.1 GCA_020433835.1 Anaerolineae bacterium
CTGGTGCAGGCGTTAGAGGACGGCATGGCCTGGGCCAAGTTTGTCGAATGGATTACGGCTCAGGGTGGTGATCAGGCCGTTATCGACAACCCTGATCTGCTGCCGCAAGCGCCACTGATCGAGACGGTGGCGGCCCCGCGTAGTGGCTTTATCACGGCTATCGATGCCGCCGAGGTCGGCAAAACAGGGGTGATGCTGGGCGGTGGACGCACCAAAAAAGGCGATCCCATCGACTACGGTGTCGGCATTGTGCATCACGCGAAAGTCGGCGATGAACTGGCCGAGGGTGATCCGCTGCTAACCATCCACGCTAATAATGAAGAGAGCTTCACCGCAGCAAAGGAGCGATTGTTAGCCGCCATCACCTGGGCCGATGCGCCGATAACCCCGCCACCCCACATTCGTAAAATCATCGGCTAGTTCCGTGGATAGCCGAAAGCAGACCGGCCAACAGGGCGAAGACATCGCCGCAGGCTATTTTATCGAGCGCGGCTTCCATATTCTCGACCGCAACTGGCGCTGTCCGACCGGCGAGCTAGACATCGTCATGGAGCAGGGCGATATCCTGATTTTTGTCGAAGTTCGCACCCGACGCGGGCAGCGCTACGGCACGGCTGAAGAAAGTATTACCCCCGGCAAGCAAGCCCGCCTCATCGAACTGGCCCACAGCTACATCCAACAGGTGCAGCCGCCACATCGACAGTGGCGCATCGACATTGCGGCGGTGCGTTTGGGCCACGGATCACCGCAAATTAATCACCTTGAAAATGCCATCGGTTGGTAACGGTTACGCCTTACGCCGTTGGGCGAACGAACAAGGCGACAGTCACTTTTTGATTGAGGATGTATGTCCGTTTGGCCCAAGTAGGTCGATTTATCATGGCCAAGTGACTGTCACCTTGTTGCTCTGTTGCCGTTAAACGCCTCTAGCCCATCTGGGTGAGTAATAGCTCACATTACGCCCTAAACATCACCCAACGATATATAGCCATAAACGATCAACTTTGATAAGCTCTTTATAGTGCATTTCTACAGCCAGGCTGCCCACAAAAGACGGTAAGCATGGTACAGGCTGCCACTATTATTACCATATTTACGACTAACCAAAGCACGAAAGGAGTTTAACACAGTGATGGATATCAGCATCTCAGCCGCTATTACAAAAATTAACGAGATGATGAATGGCCTTATCGCGGCTTTGCCAAACGTGGTTATTGGCATTATTATCTTCATTGCTTTTCTATTTGGTAGTGTCGATCTGTTGACTGATAGGAGAATGTCATTCCCGCATGCTTTTAGCGGGAATCCAGCCGACGGAGCTATGGATGCCCGCTAACTACACTCGGGCATGACAGCCGTTTAGGCGTCATCAGTCAATATGTGTGCACCACCTTCTATTTATCGCCACATGGGTAAAAAGCTCATTCGTCAGATAACGGCGCGGTCGGGATTATCAAAAAGCGCCAGCTTGCTCATGGGGCGTCTGTCGCGATGGTTTATTATCTTATTTGGGGGGCTAATTGCCTCATCAATTGTCATCCATTCGTTTGAACCTGGACAACTCATTCAACTACTGGGAATTAGCAGTATTGCCATCGGTTTTGCCTTTCGCGATATTGCTCAAAACTTCTTGGCCGGTATTCTTATTCTTTTAACCCACCCCTTTAGAATTGGCGATCAGATTATTGATTACGAAGGAACGGTGCAGGAGATTAAGACGCGAGCCACCATCATCAAAACATATGATGGTCGCCGGGTCGTTATACCCAATGCCGAGTTATTTACCGACTCCGTTACAGTTAATACCGCCCACCCAAGCCGCCGCACCGAGTATGGCGTGGGCATCGGCTATGAAGACGATATCGAGAAAGCCCGCGAAATTATGCTGGATATGCTGCACAACACTGAAGGCGTTCTGTCGAACCCCGCGCCCGATGTTTTACCGGTAGCGCTCGATGCTTCTAGCGTAAATCTGAAGGCGCGTTGGTGGACGCCGCCCCAAAAAGCCGATGTGCGGGCCGTACAAGATCGAGTCATTTCACCATCAAGAAAAAGCTCAATGAAAACGACATTAACATTCCTTTCCCCATCCGCACCGTCTATCTCCACAACGAAACGAAAATGGAAAAAGAAGTTAATAATGGTAGCAGCGGGCAACATATAAACCAGCCCGAGTTTTCAGCCAACTAAAAATCTTCTGTAGTAAACGTAGTTTTGCAATATCCTTTTTAGAGGAGAACTAATTATGACAACGAAATCAACATTGAAGGCAGCTGATTGGGATTTGCTCAAGGGATCGCCCCAGCTTATTGAAACCATGATGACCGAGCACCGCTCTGGTCGCGGGGCTTTGGTGGACAAGCGCTATCAGCACATTCTTGATAAAGTGATAACGGAATACAAAACAAACAATGCCCTGGTTAATGACGTACAAGAGTTTAACAGGAACCCAACGCTCAACAGTGCCATCACCTTTGAGCAGGCCCAGAAAAAGATGGAGCAAATTGGCACGCTGCTTGAAAACAACGTTGATTCTCCCGATGCCGATGCCATACGGGAGTTTTTGCTGACTATTAGCCAACACTTTGCCGAAGAAACCAGCGAAGGTTTGTTTGGCATGGGCAGCAATGTTAGCGACAAAGAAACCGAAATTTTGGACATCATGAAAGTCGCCCTAAAAGCGACCGACACCGATGCTCAGCGCCGCGAACGTGAAGCTCAACAGGAAAAGGCCAAAGCCAAAGCTGCGGAAGAAGCCACCAAAAAGCGTGAAGCTGAAGCCAAAGCCAAGGCCGAAGCCGCCGAAGAAGCTGCTAAAAAGCGTGAAGCCGAAGCCAAAGCCAAGGCTCAAGCTGAAGAAGAAGCCGCCAAAAAGCGCGAGGCGAAAGCCAAGGCCGAAGCTGAAGCAGGCCAAAGCTGCCGAGGAAGCTCGTAAAAAACAGGAAGCCGCAGCAAAAGCCAAGGCTGAAGCCGAAGCGAAGGCGAAGGCCGTTGAGGAAGCCCGCAAGAAACAAGAGGCCGAAGCTAAAGCTGAAGCCGAAGCCAAGGCCAAAGCCGCCGAGGAAGCCCGCAAGAAACAAGAAGCCGATACCAAACCCACCATGGCCGTTCCCAAAGCTGAACCGGCTAAAGTTGAGTCTAAACCGGCGACAGCCCCGACGCCGGTTCAAGCGACCGCCGCACGGATTTATGAAGTTAAACCCGGTGACAGTTTAAGCAAAATTGCTTTAGAAGTCTACGGCAATGCCGGTCGCTGGCCGGAGATTTTTGAGGCCAATAAAGATCAAATCAAAAACCCCAATCTCATTCACCCCGGTCAAAAGCTGCGTATCCCCTAACCAATCGGCATTGGAATGACTCACATACCCCTAAGCTGTTAACAGTTTAGGGGTATTTTTTATCTTCAGACCCCATTCCAACAACATCACCCCAGTCCACAATAGGTGTACTTCAGAATTGGGGCACCCCATAACTGAATGGCGCCCCCCAAATATGGCGGCTATTGACAAGAGTTATCGACTAAGGTAACATAATCGCACGAAAAGATAAAAATCTGTTTCTATTTTTCCTCTCCCCTCATCTGCCAATTTTCGCCATTCAATTCTAGCTCAAAAAGGTCAAAAGCAAGAAGCTTAAAATGAATGTCGCCAAACACTCTCTTTCAAAATCAAATCCACCTCAACCAACAACTGACCAGGAATCACCTAGCTTGTTCGATGAGCCACAAGCAGCAAAACCAGCCCAGGCCGAAAGTGAAGCCCTCCTGCACGGTCTTTTTGAGTATGCCCCGGATGCCATCATTGTGGTCGATAGCCAAGGCTATATCGCCCGGCTCAACGCCCAAGCCGAGACGATGTTTGGCTATAGTCGGGTCGAGTTGTTAGGCCAACCATTGGAACTGCTCTTGCCGGAACGTTTCCGGAAACAACACGTGGCTTATCGCCTCGGCTATATGATCGAGGCTCGCTTGCGACCAATGGGGGCCGGTCTGGAGTTGTTTGGGCGACGCAAAGACGGAACTGAGCTGGCCGTAGATATCATGTTGAGTCCGCTAGAGAGTTCTGAAGAGGCGATCGTCATTGCCGTCATTCGAGATGTGACTGAGCGCAAACGGAGCCAAGAAAAGTTCCAGGGACTTCTGGAATCTGCCCCAGATGCGATGGTGATTGTCAATCAGGACGGACAGATTGTACTGGTCAACGCCCAAACGGAGGAGTTATTTGGGTACAAGCGAGATCAGTTGTTGGGGCAATCGGTGGAGATGTTACTTCCTGAACAGTTCCGACTGAGCCATATCAAACATCGGCAGAATTATTTTATGGCGCCTCAAACGCGATCAATGGGCCGGGGGCTGGAGCTATACGGCTTACGCCAGGATGGCGAGACGTTTCCTATTGAGGTTAGCCTAAGTACCTTGGAAACAGAAGATGGCCTATTGGTTTCGAGTGCTATCCGTGATATAACCAAGCGGAAGCAGATTGAAGCCGAACAGGCTCAATTGGCCGCCATTGTCGAGTCCTCTGATGTGGCTATTATTGGCAAAAACCTCGACGGTATCATCACCAGTTGGAATCGAGGGGCAGAAAGAATTTATGGTTATACTGTCGATGAGGTCAAGGGCCAATCGGTTTCTCTGCTCGTCCCGCCCAACCAGCCTGATGAAACCCCGCAAATTATGCAAAAGATCCGGCAAGGAGAAGTCACTGAACAATATGAAACGGTGCGAATCCGGAAAGATGGGTCGTCAATCCACGTCGCCTTAGCGGTATCGCCCATCAAAGATACCAACGGCCACATTGTCGGTGCTTCTGTCATTGCACGGGACATTAGCGAACGCAAGCAGGCCGAGACCCAACTCCGGGCCTCGCTCAAAGAGAAAGAAGCCTTGTTAAAAGAGATTCATCACCGGGTTAAAAACAATTTGCAAATCATCTCCAGCTTGCTCAAGTTGCAAGCCAGTTATATTCAAGATACCGAAACACAGGCTCTCTTTCAAGAGAGCCAGCACCGGATCAGAGCCATGGCCTTGGTCCATGAAACCTTGTATCTATCGCAAGACCTGGCCCAGATCGACTTTGCCCGCTATGTGCGGCAATTGACCCACTACCTGTTGAGTGTCTATGGGGGGCAATCGCCTGATATTGAGATACAACTCGACCTGAAAGAGACGCTGTTAGACCTTGATCGGGCCATCGCCTGCGGTTTGATTATCGGGGAGTTGGTCTCTAACGCCCTAAAATATGCCTTTCCCCCGCCGGATGGCCAGACGGGTATAATTCACGTCGAACTGTGGCCGGTTAACGAGAGCCAAATCAGGCTGACGATCCGTGATAATGGCGTCGGTTTTCCGGCCCACTTGGATTTTCGTCAGACCGAAACCTTGGGTTTACAATTGGTGAACGCTTTGGTGACCGATGAACTTGATGGGATCATCGAACTTAATCGAAACGAGACGGGTCTTGACCACCATCAAGGAGCCTCGTTTGAGATGGTTTTTCCCGGCTAAGATCATTAGGTTCGGGCTACCTCTCAGGCCTTAGCGGT
>JAGRBY010000495.1 GCA_020433835.1 Anaerolineae bacterium
TTGGTGTAACTTTGTTGTTGCTAATAAATTCTTGAATAATATCTTCTAAGCTGGCGTAGTTGCCGCTTTTATAGGTTATTTGAAGTTCTGCCTGAGGTTCATCGTGAATATTGTGCTCAAGGGAAAACAGCGCTAAATCTGTTTTTGTTCCTCCAATATCGCCAACGAGTAACATAGTTTTCGTCTTTTCCTTATAAATTAAGAGATAAATTATCGGTTTTTTGCTCTGCTCATGAATATATTTTGGCTGTTATGTTTGCCTTTCTCCTCGGTTGGAGAGACAACGCGAATATAACTGCCATCGGAGCGCAAAAGACGCGCATTGGCCTCGTCCGCTGCGACGATGTTGAGAATTTCGATGAGCTGCTGCTTTAGTTCGATATCTTCGATGGGGAAAAGCGTTTCAATGCGGCGATCTAAGTTGCGCGGCATCAGATCGGCCGAGCCGAGATAGATATCAGGATCGCCGCCGTTGTGGAAGTAATATATGCGGGTATGCTCCAGAAAACGTCCAACAAGGCTAATAACTTTGATGTTATCGCTCAAATTAGGAATGCCCGGTCGTAAACCGCATACGCCTCTAACATACAGTTCTATTTGAACACCGGCTTGGGAGGCTTGGTAAAGTTGTTTAATAAAAGCCGGGTCGATGAGGGCATTCATCTTAAAGACCAGTTTAGCCTCTTGGCCGCGCTTGGCCCAATTGATTTCGCGCTCGATCAGTTCGCCAAATCGTGGGCGAAGCATGTTGGGGGCTACCAGAAACTTTTTGTAGTCAGTTTTTTTCGAATAGCCGGTCAGGGCGTTAAATAGATCAGAGGCATCGGCTCCAAATTCGGGCTTGCAGGTGAATAGGCCCAGGTCGGTATAGATATTAGCGGTGATGGCGTTGTAATTACCTGTTGAAAGATGAACATAACGCCTGATGTTATCAGCCTCGCGCCGCACCACCAAACAGATTTTACTGTGGGTTTTGAGACTCATAAAGCCGTAAATCACGTGAACGCCTTCCCGTTCCAGTTTCTTGGCCCAGCCGATGTTGCTCTCTTCATCGAATCGCGCTTTTAGTTCAACCAGAGCCGAGACCTGTTTGCCGTTTTCGCGGGCCTCCATCAGCGCATCGACCACAGGAGAGTTTTTTCCGGCTCGATAAAGCGTTTGTTTGATGGCGATAACCTGCGGATCTTTGGCAGCCGCACGCAAAAAATCAACCACCGGAATAAAAGAGTCGTAGGGATGATGCAGCAAAACATCGCCCTGTTTAATAACATCGAAAATTTCCTGACGACTTTCGATATTGCGAAATCGGGGATGAATAACCGAGACATAAGGCGAATATTTGAGATCGGGCCGATCCAGCGCCATGAGGCTCATAAGGCCGCTCAAACCCAGAGGTGAATTGCTTTCAAATGTGTCTTCGGCTTCGATATCTAAATTCTGGGTGAGCAGTGCCCGAACGGGTTCGGAGGTGTCTTTTTGCACCGTCAGGCGCACTACAAAGCCAAAACGACGCCGGCGCACCGTGGCCTCGATGACCTCCAGAAGATCGCTGGCTTCATTCGCTTCAATTTCTAAATCGGCATTGCGGGTAATACGGAAGTTAAACGTCTGTTTGATCTCATAGCCGGGGAAAAGGCCGCTGAGATTATGGGCGATTAAATCCTCTAACCAAATAAAGCGATAGGTGCGATGGGTATCACTATTGAGACGCGCTACCGGTACCAGTCTAGGCAGCGTATTGGGCACTTTAATGCGAGCAAATTGTTCCAGATTATTATCGGGATCGCGCACAAATACGGCCAGGTTTAAGCTTAAGCTAGAAATGTGCGGAAAGGGACGGCCGGGATCAAAGGCTAATGGGGTAAGAACCGGAAAGATTTCGTTGTTGAAATACTCATCAACGCCTTCGCGCTGGTCGTCGGTAAGCTCATCATATGCATGCAGATATACCCCGGTATCGGCTAGCTTGGCTTTGATATCATCATAGCAATGATTCAATATTTTTAGGTTCGAGCGCACTTTTTTGCGGATATCACGAAGCTGTTCGGTTGGGGTCAAGCCATCGGCCGGTACGTCGTTAACCTTAGCCGCAACTTGCTGCATTAAACCGGCTACACGCACCATAAAAAACTCATCCATATTCGAGCTATAAATAGCCAGAAATTTGGTTCGTTCTAAGATGGGATTTCGCTCGTCTTGGGCTTCTTCAAGCACCCGCGAATTAAATTCGAGCAGACTTAATTCACGGTTGATAAAAAGGTCCGGATTATCCAGATCATAGTTTTCTAGGCCAGGATTTTCCGTGGTTTCTTGGCTGGTTGCTTCCAATAGGACATCATCGGCCGGTGTCATAGCCATAGTGGG
Source organism: Anaerolineae bacterium (assembly GCA_020433835.1). Next base: position 2,365 of record JAGRBY010000495.1, read on the forward strand.
CTTGCCTCCAAAATTGTTGAGCTTCCTTATCACTGTAGGCTTATATTAATATAAAATGTGAGAGAATAAAAAAATATAGCTGTGATACGGGGACGTTATAAAGCTGAACAGACGTCTAGGTCATAAGGCTGCACAATAGAATCAAAAAGATATGAATACCGCCGTTTAGTATTCATATCGGCAATTGCCGTATCTATTTCGCTTACTGTTAACCAAGGCCATTAGCCCAAAAAGAGGCGAAGCGTGACTAAAGGTTACACATTTTGGCCGGTATGTGACTTAACCTTATCGATTAAATCGGTAAGAATTAAGCTTTTTGAAACAAGTTCTTCGGCCCCGGCATCAAGTGCCCGTTTGGCTTGGTCGCCTTTAATATAAGCCGACAACACCAGCACGGGGATATGTTGGGTTGTTTGATTACGTTTAATGTGACCAATGGCGGTAGCGCCGTCCATACCTGGCATCATCAAATCCATGATAACCAGTTGCGGTTGATGCTCAACCGCCATATCAATGCCTAGCTGTCCGTTGCTGGCTTCCAACACTTCAAAGCCGGCTCTTGATAGAGCCAGGCGCAAGAGCATAAGTTGGGTAGGTTCGTCGTCGACACAAAGGATTTTTGTCATGAATTGAGAGCTCCAGAAATGTAGTTCAAATAAACCCTAATATCTTTTTAGATTATACCATTATTATGGTTTCATACAATAGGCGTTTGAATTTTTAATGATACCAAATAGAAAATTTGTTTTTAATTTTGGTTGACGTTGGCTAAAAGGATATAGTATAATTTCAGGGAAGAGACGGAAATCTGAAAAATGATTGCATTTCGCAGCTTAGATAGATATAATAGAAAATCAGAGTTTTGTGGTTAGGAGAGCAAAGTAGTAATGGACACGCAACGATTGGAGAGTTTCGGTTCCGGAGACTCGGGCAGTGATGACAAGTACGATGAAAATATTCTCCCCAAAGGGGCAGTTCTCCAAAGTCGATATGAAGTTATCAAGGTGCTTGGTGTCGGCGGTATGGGGGCCGTGTATTTAACCCAAGATTTGCGGTTTAGCGGGGTAACACGGTTGTGCGCTCTTAAGGAAATGATTAGCACCACACCTGATCCTCACGTGCGCCGTTTGGCAGTGCAAAGCTTCATGCGCGAAGCAAATTTGTTGGTACAGCTTAATCACGTTGGCATTCCGCAGATCTACGACTTTTTTACAGAAGGTGTCCGCAGCTATTTGGCTATGGAGTACGTAAAAGGGAGCGATCTGGAAGATGTGCTTGAAAACACGCAAGGAATGCTCAAGGAAGAAATGGTTTTAGATTGGGCTGTCCAAGTGTGTGATGTTTTGATTTATCTTCACGGACGCGATCCGGCTATTGTGTTTCGCGATCTTAAGCCTTCCAATATTATGCTGCGTGATCATAATAAAATTGCTCTCATCGACTTTGGTATTGCCAAGGCGTTTGAATCGGGCCAAAAAGGCACGATGATTGGTACAGAAGGGTATTCGCCGCCGGAACAATACAAAGGTGTCGCCGACCCACGGGGAGATATTTACGCTCTGGGGGCTACTCTCCACCATCTTTTGACCAAACGGGATCCGCGCTTGGAGCCGCCCTTTACCTTCCACGAAGAGCCGCCCATTTTGCTTAACCCCGCCCTTTCTAAACGTACGAATATGGTCATTATGAAAGCTCTTGAGTATGACCCTTCTAAGCGTTTTCAGTCAGCCAGTGAATTAAAAGAAGCACTAAGTGAAGCCATAAAAGCGATCAAGGATGGAACCGCTAAAACGGACACAGCCGGAACGGGTACCCAAGTGTTGCCTCATTCAGCGCCAACCACATTATTGACCAACACGCCACAAGTGCCTCCCCAGCAAAATCCAGGCCAGCCTTATCCACCTCCAGGCACCTATCCGCCGGGGTATCAATATCCGCCCCAGTATCCACCGCAATATCCGCCTCAGTACCCAGCTCAGTATCCGCCCCCACCCTATCCCTACCCGCCCCACAACACCATGCCTTTTCCAGAGGAACAAGAAGAGGATCTTAACGACTCCATCTTGCCCGTCTGGAAATTTAAATGTGAGGACGAAATTCGGGGGTCGGCTCAGGCTGATAAGGAAAAACTCTACGTTGGTGTCTATGATAACAATGTCTATGCGCTTGATTTGAAAAATGGCGAGTTTAAATGGAAATATCCAACCGATGGGGGAATTGCTACCCGTCCGGCCGTTTATAAGAATACCGTTATTTTTGGCTCGGAAGATAGAATAGTTTATGCAATTTCTGATACCGGTCGCTTAAAGTGGACATGCCCTACCCAAGGTCGAGTCCGCTCTTCAGCCGTAGTAGAGTTTGATCACGCCTTTTTTGGCTCTGATGATCATAAACTTTACGCCGTGAATGCCCAAACCGGTCGCGTTATTTGGCGTTTTGAAGCTACCGGGCCTATTCGGTCAACGCCCACATTGGGCGATGAACTGCTTTATTTCGGCTCAGAGGATAATCACATTTATGCGGTCGATCTTTCCTCAGGGGCAAATAAGTGGAAGTTTAGAGCCAATCGAGGTATTACCTCTAGCCCTACTTTACATGACGATCTTCTGATTGTCGGTGCTTCCGATTGGCACGTTTACGGCCTTGACGCAAAATCGGGTTATGTTGCCTGGCGTCATCGAACCGGCCAACAAGTAATCTCCAGCCCTGTGGTGGTGGACGATACCGTCTATATCGGTTCTGCCGATAAGCATCTGTATGCGCTTGATGTCAAAACCGGTCGGGTTCAATGGAAATTTAATGCCGATGCTCCCATTGTTTCAACACCGGCTGTTACCGACGATGCCGTTTATTTTGGTACCGTCTCGAAAGAAAAAGGAGAAATTATCAGCGTCAGTCGCAAAGATCGAAAATTGCGATGGCGATTTAAAACGGGTGGCCCTGTGCCCTCCTCACCATTGGTCGTTGACGGCATAGTTTATGTTGGCTCAACGGATCATTATGTTTATGCTTTACCCTGTTAACTAGATTATCAAATCACAATAACCAAACATTGCCTTATTTGCAACCTTAAATACAATCGGGATTTGTTCATTGAAGTTTTTTCGAAAATTTTTCTCCCAATCAAAAGTTGATGTTGTTCCTACAGAACTCCAACCGCTATCGGGCGAAAATGG
>JAGRBY010000496.1 GCA_020433835.1 Anaerolineae bacterium
TGAGACGATCATCTACGAGATGCACGTGGGTGGATTTACCAAGTCATCGACATCCGGCGTCGAACATCCGGGCACGTTTCTGGGGGTGATCGAGAAAATCCCTTATCTCAAAGAACTCGGCGTGACGGCAGTCGAGCTTTTGCCGGTATTCGAGTTTGACGGAGCCGATGTGACTCGCGAGGTGGACGGTCGACAGCTGAAGAATTACTGGGGCTACAGCACGATGAGCTATTTCTCGCCTCACTCGGCCTTCTCGACCGGCAAAACGGAATGGGACGATGTCAAAGAGTTTCGGGATATGGTCAAAGCGCTTCATGAGGCCGGCATTGAAGTTATTCTCGATGTTGTCTTCAACCATACTGACGAGGGTAATCACCAGGGTCCGACGTTCTGTTTCAAAGGCATCGACAACAAAACCTATTACTACCTCGTTTCCGACAACAAACAATACTACTACGATTACACCGGCTGCGGTAATACCTTCAACTGTAACCATCCTATCGGCGAAAAGTTCATCTGGGAATGTCTGAAATATTGGGTGCAAGAGATGCACGTCGATGGCTTCCGCTTCGATGAAGGCTCAGTGCTGTCGCGCGGTCTGGATGGAGCGCCAATGCAATATCCGCCCGTGCTGTGGCACATCGAGCTGGACGAGGCTTTGATGGAAACCAAAGTCATCGCCGAGGCGTGGGATGCCGCCGGTCTGTACCAGATTGGTTACTTCCCCGGCAACCGCTGGGGCGAATGGAACGGCAAGTATCGCGATGCGGTTCGCAAGTTTGTGAAAGGCGATGCCGGGGTTATCGGCGAAGTGGCGCGGCGTATCGCCGGTAGCGCCGATCTGTACCAATGGCAAGGCGAAGCGCCGACCAACAGCATCAACTTTATCACCGCGCACGACGGCTTTACGCTGCACGATCTGGTCTCTTACAATGACAAACACAACGAAGCCAACGGCGAAGGCAACAATGACGGGATTAACGACAACGACTCGTGGAACTGCGGTTACGAAGGTGAAGTCGATAATCCTGAAATCAACGCCTTACGCGAACGACAAATCAAGAATTTTGCCGCCATCCTGCTCCTTTCACAAGGTGTACCGATGCTTGTCATGGGCGATGAAGTGCGCCGCACCCAGGGCGGGAACAATAACGCCTACTGTCACGACAATGAAATTAGCTGGATGGACTGGCAGCGTGTCGAAGAAAATCAGGATATGTTCCGCTTCTGGAAGTGGATGATCGACTTCCGTAAGAAGCATCCGGCTATTCATCGAGCACGCTACTTTACCGGAGCGGTTAATGAGCGCGGTTTACAAGATATGTCTTGGCACGGCGTTAAGCTACACCAACCCGATTGGGATGGTAGCTCGCGCGTGCTAGCTTTTACTATGGCTGGTTTCGATTACGACGCTGATATTCACGTGATGATGAATATGCACTGGGAAGAGCACAATTTTGAGCTTCCCTCTATCAACGGACGGACGTGGTATCGCGCTGTTGACACCTGCCAACCGTCACCAAACGACATCGCTGAGCCGGGCCAAGAAATAGAAATTGATGGCAACAGCTACTATGTTCAGCCGCGCAGTGTCGTCGTGTTAATTTCAAAGTAGTTCAAAATCAACGCAGTCAATCCTACGCAGTTCCAAAGGTGACAGTCCCTTGAGGGGGTTAAATCGACCTACTCAAACTACAAAACACCTTTTTCGACAATACGTGACTGTCATCTCATTTTACTTAATATTTCTTTATACTCGTTTAAGAAGGAGCCAAGATGTCGAACAATGTTGATTTTACCTTTTCTGATCTAATAGCCGGTTATGTGGATGAGTACGACGCTTCTGAAGATGCTTTCACCCTGAAAACTTCCGATGATCGCGAGTACAAGGTCTGCTTTACGGCCAACACCTACGCCGAAATTGTTCGCAATTTGGGTGAAGCCTACCAGGATGCCACCGGCACGATGCGGGAAATGATGACTCCCGGTCGTTTTGTGTACGCTTACGGCATTTTTTACCCGGACGGCGAAAATAGCAGCTTTAAGTTTGAAGCCAAGCATATTGTTTTTGTAGGTCGCACCGAAAGCCAGTACGTTTTTGAAAAACAAGACTGGTGGATTAACCAAATTCGTCAGTTGGCCGACTTCTATTTAGACGCCGAGTTTGGCGATGACGAGATCAATTTCTCAAACTACCGTACCGACTTATCCATCTCCGGCCAGAAGCAGTCGGGCCGTCAAGAAACTGATACCATCTCCCGTTTAGTCTACGGTTTTGCCTCGGCCTATTTGATGACCGGTGATGATCGGTATCTCGATGCCGCCCGTAAAGGCACGCAGTACTTACACGATCATCTGCGCTTTGAAGATCGGCATGAGGGAATCGTCTACTGGTATCACGCCGTTGACATTCAAAAAGACGGCAGCTTGAAAAAAGTCTACGCCTCAGAGTTTGGCGACGACTACCACGCTATTCCCTGTTACGAGCAGATCTATGCACTGGCCGGCCCCATTCAAACCTACCGCATCACCGGCAACCCGCAAATCTTGAGCGATGCCCAATCGACCATTAATCTGTTCAACCGTTTCTTCAAGGATAAAACCGAAAAAGGCGGCTACTACTCCCACATCGATCCAATTATGCTCAGCGCTCAAACCGAATCGCTGGGCCATAACCGCGCCCGCAAAAACTGGAACTCTGTGGGCGATCATGCTCCGGCTTATCTCATCAACCTGTGGCTGGCAACAGGAAAAGAAGAATATGCCGATTTTCTGGAATACACCTTCGACACCATCGAAGCCCACTTCCCCGATTACGCTGAAAGTCCCTTTGTTCAAGAAAAATTCTTCGATGACTGGTCGAAAGATCAATCCTGGGGCTGGCAGCAAAACCGGGCCGTCGTGGGTCACAACCTCAAAATAGCCTGGAACTTGATGCGTATGCACAGTCTACGCGAAAAAGACAAATACGTCGAGTTAGCTCAAAAAATCGCTGCATTGATGCCCAAGCACGGCGGTGATCCACAGCGCGGCGGCTGGTACGATGTAGTCGAGCGTGAACTCGGCCCTGGCGAAAAGTTCCACCGCTACGCCTGGCACGATCGCAAAGCATGGTGGCAGCAAGAACAGGGTATTCTGGCCTATCTGATTCTCAACGGCGTTCTTAAAGACCCCACCTACCTGCGCATCGCCCGCGAGTCTTCGGCCTTCTACAACGCCTGGTTCCTTGATACCGAGTCGGGTGGCGTCTACTTTAATGTTCTATCAAATGGCCATCCGTACGCACTCGGCACCGAGCGCGGCAAGGGCAGCCACTCGATGGCCGGTTATCACAGTTTCGAGTTGTGCTATCTGGCCGGCATCTACACCAACTTGCTCATCACCAAAGAGCCGATGGACTTTTACTTCAAGCCCATACCTGGTGGCTTCGAGGATAACATCCTACGGGTAGCACCCGATATTTTGCCCGAAGGCAGCGTGCGAATTGGCGAAGTGTGGATCAACGGACGTTCGTACGATGACTTTAATGCCGACGAACTGTACGTCAATCTGCCGGAAGATCACAGCGATATTACAGTGCGGGTACAGCTTGTACCTACGGCAGTTACCTTCTCAACCATGCGCCAACGGACAAACGGCACCGCCCGTATTTCGCTCATCGGCAATTTAGAGCCGAAATATCTCAAGGACATAGAAGAGCAAATCGAAACAGCCCGAGCCGAGCAAGCCAATAGCATCGTCTTTGAGGTCCAAGACTTAGAAGACATTTCGGCTGAGGCGATACGCTATCTTGCCTACACGAAGTCCATTCTCCCCTCCAACTTCCAGATTTCGATTTCAGGCGCTCAAGGTAACGTTAAAGAAGCTATTGTAAAAAGTGGTCTATCTGAAGAGATAGCACTTAATTAACTATCATTTACAGACGTAAAGAAGTAGAGATTGGGTCTTATGTAACCCAATCTCTACTTCTTGTTCCTAAATATTTCTGAACTGTAGAGGAAGGTACATATGAGTGTTCAAACCGATACCGTCAAAGCGACGACAAAAAACAGAAGGTCCTTTTCGATAGAAAGAGCAATGGAAGGATTTCTCTGGAACTTTCGCTACATCATTATTTTAGCCATTTTTGGATTGCTCCTTGGCTCGGTGGTTGTCTTTGTTTTGGGTCTGTTTGAGGTATTTAATGTGGTAGGAACATTTGTATCTCATTGGATCACCTATGGCAATGACTTTTCGAAAGTCTATAAAGATGTTTTGCTGGGCTTGATTGTGGCTGTTGATGATTTTCTATTGGGTATTGTACTGATCATTTTTGGCTTAGGCACCTACGATCTTTTTATATCGCACATCAATCCTGCTGAACAGCAAGATGATGTTCGCCCCGATTGGCTCGTTTTTTCTTCATTGGATGAGTTAAAGGGTGTATTGGGTAAAGTCGTGCTGATGATTATGATTATCACCTTCCTCAAACACGTTGTCAGCATTGATGAGATTGTGGAAAAGATCAATCTGCTCTACGTGGCTATCTCTATCGCCCTCATTGCTTTAGCTCTCAAATGGTCGCACGATGATCACGGTGGTGCCGGCCACGACATCAATAGTTCAACGATGGCCGATCGGCTTAAGCAGCGACATCAACAGCTTCACTCCGAGACATCTTCTGACAAACATGGTTCGCATTAGAACGCAATTTTGGAATGTCTGGGCGTTTGTAGAACGCGAAAATCTCCATCGCATTATAGCCACCATTATCCTGTTGGTCTTGGGCAGTTCGATCAGCCTGGCTCTGGTTGAGCCACGCATCGATCTGCTCGATGCTATGTGGTGGAGTATTGTAACGCTGACGACAGTGGGTTATGGCGATATTTATCCTCAAACCCTGGGAGGGCGTTTCATCGCTCTTATTATTATGTTTAGCGGTATTGGCGTTTTGGCCGCGTTTAGTGCCACCATCGCCAGTGTTTTGGTCGACCGCAAGCTAAAAGAGGATCGAGGTATGAACACCTACAAGCTAAAGGGCCACATTATTTTATGTGAATGGAGCTACAAAGCACGCGACGTTATCGAAGAATTGCGAGCCGATCCCCAAACAGAAAACACCCCCGTCGTGTTGATTGCCGACATCGAGCAAAAACCGCTCAATGATAAAAATCTGTTTTTTATTCAAGGTAATACCAACGACGAAACTTTAGAGCGTGCTAATTTGGCCGAGGCCGAAACTGTGGTCATTTTGGGCGATGAAAAACTGGATGTTTGCAACCGCGATGCCAAAGTCATCTTAACCACCCTGACCATCGAAAGCCTTAACCCCAAAGCCTACACCATCGCCGAGTTGGTTGATCGCGAAAATGTTCGCCACTGTAAACGGGCAAATGTCGATGAGGTGGTCGTCGCCAGTGAGTTGAGCAGCAGCTTGATTGCCCAGACCACGCTCGATCACGGGCTGGCCACCATCATCTCCGAAATTCTGAGGACGAACGACGGCTCAGAACTTTATCGGGTGCCGGTTCCGCCCTCTA
>JAGRBY010000497.1 GCA_020433835.1 Anaerolineae bacterium
AGAAAGCCGCGAGCAGCTCTTTCGCAACGCCGGCGGCTGGGGTATCGACTTTGAACAGATGGAACAGTCAGGCAAGCTAAAAGTTGTCTGCGCCTACCCGGAGATGGCCGGTTTAGAAGATCACCTGCTCACGATACAACAGGCAATTACCAATTTCCAACCCCATCGTATCGTGGTTGATAGTCTGTCGGCTATCGAGCGAATTTCAACCATTAAGGGCTTTCGTGAATTTGTCATCGGGCTAACCTCATTTATAAAACAAAACGAAATCATCGGCCTTTTCACCGCTACCACGCCTACTTTGGTGGGCGGAACTTCCATTACAGAAGCCCATATCTCCACCATTACCGACTCCATTATTCTACTGCGCTATGTCGAGATGTTTGGCGAGATGCGCCGGGGGCTAACGGTTCTTAAAATGCGCGGCTCAATCCACGACAAAGACATCCGCGAGTTTGTTATCGATAACGAGGGCATACACATCGGCAAACCCTTCCGCAACGTGGCCGGTATTCTGGTTGGCAACCCTACCCAAATCATGCCCGAAGAGATAGACCGGATCAGTGGTCTGTTTAACCAGGAATAATCAGGGAATCACAAAGCTAGCTTTGTAACGATATAACTTCAACAGGTCAGGGACAGTCACTTTGTAAATCAACAAATTAATCAGGGAATCACAAAGCTAGCTTTGTGATTCCGGCACGTACCCGACTAATTTCTAAACCCACAAAGTGACAGTCACTTGAGAACTGCGTAGCCCTAAATCAGTGTTAATCTGCGTCCTAATCTTTCTCTCGGTTTGAGGCGGAGTCTAGTTAGATAGTTACCCATAACGTGACAAGTACCGGAAACATAGGATGAATAAAATCAGCCACACCAACACACAATTCTACAAGATTATAGAAAAGAATGCCGATGGAATAATCATTGTAAATGGCAAGGGTATTGTGCGCTTTACCAACCCGGCGGCGGAAATTCTCTTTGACCGCCCGGCCGAAGAACTGCTGGGTCAATTATTTGGCTTTCCGGTTGTGGCCGCCGAAAGGACGGAGCTTGATATCGTCCACCGCTCAAAAAGAGAATTGATCGTAGAGATGCGCGTCGTAGAGATCGTCTGGGAAGATGAAAATGCCTACCTGGTCTCGCTGCGAGACATAACCCAACATAAGAAAACAGAGAAATCGCTGCGTAAGCATAAAGCCGATCTACAAGAGACGCTGCGTGCTCTGCGGTCTCACGAAGAAGAGCTGCGGATTCAGAACGTAGATTTAAGGATTGCCCGACAAGAATCTGAAATCTTGCGGAGGAAATATCAGCGTCTCTTTGACTTTGCTCCCATTGGCTACTTAACCCTTGACAGCGATACCCACATTAAAGAGATCAATCTGACCGGCGCACAGATGCTGGGTTACGAACGCCACCAGCTGATTGGAACATCGCTTTTTCACCTCGTCACATTCGATTCGCGGGAGATACTTAAAACCCACATCTGGAGCGTTTTCAAGGGCATCTATACCACCGTCAAAGTGACCTTTGAAGGTCAAAACAAGCGCACCTTTCCGGTGATGCTTCAGAGCGTAGCCGTTGAAGATGAGAGTCAGGGATCAGACCCGTTATGCCTAACAGCCGCAATAGATATCACCCAACGGCTGAAGGTTGAGGAGGCGCTGCAAAAGGCACACGACGAGTTAGACAAGCGCGTTAAAGAGCGAACCGCAGAATTAGCCAGACTATACAAGCAAACCCAACAAGATGCCGAAACCAAAGCCATGCTGCTGAAAGAGGTCAATCATCGGGTCAAAAATAACCTGTCTGCTATCATCGGCTTACTCTATACCGAACAAAGCCATCAAAGAATAGTCGATGAAGTTACCTACCAGGCCGTTATGGACGACCTCATCACCCGTATTGAAGGTTTGGCGGCTGTTCACGATCTCCTTTCCGCTTCCGAATGGACCCCTTTACGCTTAGATGAACTGGCGGCCCAGATTATTGATGCGGCCCTGCAAACCTTGCCCCCTGACCGGATGGTAACCGTAGAGGTTTCCCCCACCCACATTCGCGTTTTACCTAGGCAAGCCAACAGTCTGGCCCTGGTGATCAATGAACTGGCAACCAATACCGCCAAATATGCTCTGAAAGAGGGCAGTCACGCCCATATCTTTGTCCAAATTACAGACGAAGATGATACCGTTACCTTTACATTTCATGATGATGGGCCGGGTTATCCCCCGCCCATCCTACGGCAGGAAGGTTTCAGCGTGGGGCTTGATCTGGTTCAGAGGATTACGCGCCAAGATTTGGGTGGCGAAGTAACATTTAACAATAGTATCGGCGCGATGACGATCATCCGTTTTCCTGCGCCGTAACACCCAAAGACTAACAGGTTTTCAAAGATTTTGTTTGGCGTAAGGTTACCAGCAATCGAACCTCTATTTACGTCGGGGTTGTCGTATAAAACCTATCAGGTCTGGACAGGCAACCAACCAGCGAACCAACCATCCAACTATCAAACTAACCCACTATTTCACGGGAGCAAAGAGTGAACTCAAAAAAACATGTGCGCGTTTTGATTGCCGAAGACGATTCTTTGGTTAGCAAAATGACGCAAAGGGTATTGCACCAGATAGGCTGCACCGTTATCGGCGAAGCCGGCAACGGCCAACAAGCCATCGAGATGGCCCAAACCATGCAGCCTGATGTTATTTTGATGGATATCGAGATGCCGGATATGGATGGCCTGGAAGCCACGTTGCGTATTCAAGCCAGTTGTCCCACTCCTGTCGTCGTGTTGACCGCGTTTGATACGCCGGAACTGGTCGAACAGGCCGGCGAGGTTGGCGTAGGCGCTTACCTGCTCAAACCGCCCAAGGCGCGAGATATGGAGCGAGCTATCACCATCGCTATGGCCCGTTTTGGCGATATGATGGCCCTTCGCCGCCTCAACGCTGAACTAAAACTTCGTAATAAAGAACTACAAGTCCGCAACGAAGACCTCGACGCTTATGCCCACACCGTAGCCCATGACCTTAAAGAACCGTTGAGTCTGATCGCAGGCTATACCGACCTGTTGAAAGAGGAAGCCAGACTGCCGGATAGCCTGCAGGCCCATTTGAATGCCATTGCCCGCAGTGGACGCAAGATGAACAATATTATTAACGAATTACAGCTTTTGGCCAGCGTACGAAAAGCCAAAGTAGAATTAAAGCCGCTGAATATGAGCCGGATTATTGCCGAGGCGCAGCAGCGTCTCGTACATCTCATCGAAGAATATCAGGCTGAATTCGTGATTGTAGGAACTTGGCCGGTAGCCCTGGGGCATGCCCCCTGGGTCGAAGAAATCTGGACAAACTTTATAAGCAACGGTATCAAATATGGTGGGCGACCGCCGCGCCTGGTGTTGGGCGCAACCGTGCGCTCTGATGGGATGGCCCGCTTCTGGGTACGCGACAATGGCCCTGGCCTCACCTCGGAGCAACAAGCACAGTTGTTCAAGCCCTTCACCCGGCTAGACAACCCTCGCGCCGAAGGCTATGGCCTGGGGTTGTCTATCGTCCGGCGCATCGTGGAAAAACTGGGCGGCCAGATCGGCGTAGAGAGTGGTGGTCTCCCCGGCCAGGGGTGTACCTTTAGTTTCACGCTGGCTACTATTTCCACTGATAGGGATGATTAGGATATGGGTGTAGCTGTTACAAAACATACGGCTCTGATTATATTTTCAGGATTTAAACCTTATGATACCTTTACTATTGTCGTGCTAAACCTTAGGCGAACCCAATCGAAACGAGTTTTCGTTAACACGAGTTAATCGAGTCCTTAGAAAACAAAAAAGAGGCCAGTTGTACAACTGGCCTCTTTTTTGTTTTCTAACTTTTTTTTTAGTACGAGCTAATGGTATGCCTATATTGATTAGTTATAGTAGATTTGACTTCTTAAACATTATACTACGCAGCTTACTTTGCTGCGTTATTTTAGCAAAAAACCCGAGAATCCCTTTCCTATTTATGAAATGACAAATATGGAGACCCGTTTTATGACTAATATTATTCAACGGCATGATTTAAAGCAGTTAGATTTCGTTATTTTGGTGATTTTTTTAGGGGTTATTGCCAATCTCTCTGATTATGGTTATGGTATTGAAAATCATATCAGTAAATTACCGCCTATTCTGCGCCAACTTGATAGCTCGTATTTGATAAATGATTTTTACGTTAATTCAACTACTCAATTCGGACCCCTCACATATTTTTCCCGATTCATAGCATTTTTCTTAGCTTTTGCACCGCTTCACGGCATAGCTCTATTCTTCACACTGCTAGCCAGTGGTCTTGTTGCCCTCATTACTTTTTTGTTTGCTCGTGATCTGTTCGAAGGCTCTAATCTCGCTGGTGTTTTGGCTGTTTGTATTGTGATGAGTATCGATAGAAATGGGCCTATTGGCGAGGCAGCCATCATCTATGATAGAATCATGCTGCCTGGTGGTCTTATTATGCCATTCATCTTACTTGCGGTGTGGGCGGCGTTAAAGCAAAAAGCAATAATTTGTGCTTTGTTAACCGGAGCGACATCTATTATTCACCCGCTTGTGGGCATGGGAACAGGGTGCATTCTATTAGCAACGATGGTCATGTCCCAGGTTTCTCTAAATCTATATAGAAACCAGCAAGATCAAGAAGCTACTCGGCTAAATTGGACAACTATTATAGTTGCAGCAATGATCTTGGCTGCTTTTTCTGCACTGTCGCTGATTCCCTATTCCAACTCTGAGTCTATCTCTACGGTTCAATATTTCGAGATTTTGGCCTATTTAAGAAACCCCCATCATTACATACCGAGTGCTTTTGGTGAGATGGCTTATATTAGGGCTTCAAGCATGCTCATTGCCTTTAGTATAGCCTGGTACTGGTGGCAAAAGTTAACTAAAGTGTCCGAATACCGGGTTCGTTTTATTGCAATTTTGACAATATTTATTCTGTTTCTGCTTTTTGGTGGCTATCTCTTTGTTGAAATCATACCAATGCGGATCTGGGTCACAGCGCAAGTTTTCCGGTTTGTGTTTTTGATTAGATGGATAGGCTTTGTTATTGTCGCAGGGCTAATAGCTTACTGGTTCAGCCTTTACCAAAGTAATCTTTACGCCGGACTGTTTCTGGTTAGTACTGTGTCACCAATAGCCCTAGGCATCACCCATGTTTCAAAGCTACTAGAAAATCAGAAAAAAGTACCTGGCTTATGGTTGGGTGTTTATCTACAGCCAAGCTTAGTTTTGATGGGGGTCATAATCATCTTATTGGTAGCGAAACCTGCTGTTACTTTTCAAATAATGCTTCTCGCCTTACTGAATGGCATAATTCTAGCCTTTTTCTATTGGCCCAAGAAACTCTTTTATGCGTCCATGGTTGCAATAATAGTAATGCTGTCTTTAACGGGGTGGTTTCGTCAGGAAATAGAATTACCATCAAAAATTAAAAATACAGTGATTGGGAACTTACTTAAGCCACAAATT
>JAGRBY010000498.1 GCA_020433835.1 Anaerolineae bacterium
CCATCTACCACCCGACTTCAAAGAATTCTTACAATTACTCAATTCCCATCAAGTTGAATACTTGCTGATTGGGGCTATGCAGTTGGTTATTACGGTTATCCACGGGCCACAGCCTTGGATAGCCATCGCGCCTGAAAATGCAGAGAAAGTGGTCAAGGTCTTGCAGACGTTTGGATTCGGCGTAGATGAAGTAACGCCGGATTTGTTTTTGAAAGAAGAGCAGAGTATTCGAATGGGTCTGCCGCCGGTGCGGATAGAGATCTGAACGACAATTTCTGGGGTAAGTTTCGAGGAATGTTATACTGAGCGACAGGTAGATGTTTTGGATGGGGTTGAAGTTAACCTGATTAGTCTGGCGCATTTGAAGGTCAACAAGAAAGCCAGTGGTCGGTATAAGGATTTGAATGATTTGGCAAGCTGCGCGAAATTTGAAGATTTTAGGCTGACAAATGCTATGAGGCTACAAGATTGCTTTTCTACCCTTGCCAATCCGGTTAATTTTGAGCGTGTACTAGGGTGTACGGAAAGATGGGGCGCTAAAAGCCACTGACTTGTTTTTTCGCTGAGTTGTAAACAGCAATCAAACTTTGAAGATTAGAGTTTGCCCTCAAGGCTTTTCAACTGAGGCGATGGAAAAATCTAAATCGAGGATTTGAAAATAATGAGCTTAAAAGGCACGCTGCGTCGGATGCTTTGGAAATACTGGTACCCATACCTGACACGGTTAACAAAAGATGCATCGTTAATTTTTCTCAATTACGGTTATATTGACGGCAGCTCAATTAATCTGCAACCGGCTGATGAAGCAAACCGTTTGTACATACAGCTTTATCATCATGTGGCCGGAGCCATTGATTTGACCGGTCTGGACGTGATGGAAGTTAGCTGCGGGCATGGGGGTGGGGCATCCTATGTTACGCGCTATCTGCATCCAAAGACAATGTTGGGAGTTGACCGAAACCCAAATGCCATAAAATTTTGTCGCAATTATCATGCGGTTAGGGGCCTTTCCTTTGTTCAAGGCGATGCTGAGGCTCTGCAATTTGATGACCATTCGTTTGATGCAATTATCAACATAGAGGCCTCACATTGTTATGGCAATATGGCCCAGTTTCTTAAAGAAGTCACTCGACTGCTTCGCCCCAACGGATATTTTTTATCTGCCGACTTCCGGACGCAGGCAGGTTACACGAGGTTGAGCGATCAATTGATTCAATCTGACCTGGAAATTATTAAAAAAGAAAATATTACACCGAATGTGTTGCAGGCTATGGAAACCGATAATCAGGTGAAACTTCAGCTTATCCGACAATTGGTGCCCGGCATACTGCAAAAGCCTGTTGCCCAGTTTGCCGGTGTCAAGGGGTCGAATATTTTTAACGAGTTTGAATCCGGGAATATGATCTATTTAAGTTATGTACTGTATAAGCCCCAGATGTCATAAAGTTGGGCCACGAGCCGCGCTTTGTCGGGGATCAAATCTGAAACCAAAGTGCATTATGTCTCTTAAAAACTTACATTGGCTCGAACTCTCGAATCCGCCAAAACCAAAAACTAAAAAATTTGTTGAAACCGATAATAGACCCTGCCCCACATGCGGATGGCCGGTGACAATGTACGCAGAGAAGTGTAGCCACTGTGGACACGCTATCAAGGAAGTGGCGGCGCTTGATATGTTAGCTGAGCTAAACATAGAACTGCCTGCCTATGAGATTGAAATAGAATCTGCTCCTGAGCATTGGTTTAATACCCCGCCTGGTGATAATGCTGCCCTATACCGGCTGCGCTTGCTGGCTGAACAACTGCACGTTACCACCGGTTTCGATCGGCTCATCTGCCTGGATGATATTCATGTAGACCACTATCAGTATCAACTTGAGGCCGCTTTACGCGCTTTACGCGATATGCGGGGGCAGGCCTTGCTGGCCGATGAGGTGGGTTTGGGTAAAACCATCGAGGCCGGGATCGTGATGAAAGAGTTGGTTGAGCGTGGGTTGGTGAACAGCGTTTTGATCTTAACACCCGCCTCGCTCACTTGGCAATGGCACGAAGAGATGGAAAGCAAATTCTATGAAACCTTTATGGTGTTGGAAAAAAGTAAGCAGCTCTCCGTTGAGCCAAACAATGATCCATGTCGCTGGATTGTTTCATTGGATCGGGCCAAATCTGCCCGCTGGGCCGAACGTCTACTGAGTCGTGAGTACGACTTGCTGATTGTAGACGAAGCCCACAAACTGAAAAATCACCGTACGCAAGTTTACAAATTTGTCAGCCAAATCCGAAAACGCTATGTGCTCATGCTCACCGCTACGCCTTTACACAATAATTTGATGGAGTTGTACAACCTCATCTCCATTTTGCGCCCTGGTCATTTAGGAACCCGATCGGCATTTCGAGATAATTTTGTAATGCGTGTCGGTGGTGGTCTTAAACATCGGGTGTTGACTTGGCAAGTAAAAAGTGTCGTTGGCGTATCAGCTTACATTAATAGTGCCGCGCATGTTCGGAATAATAGGTATACAATTTATAGAGCTGCAATAACCAAAATTAAAGGAGCGGACTTTTTATTTGATAATTTACCCGCCTTGCCCCCACCTTATGATGCAAAACCATATGCGGTAACAAAACAAGACATAACGGCGTATCAAGCAGTAAGGGGCGAGTTTGCTGAATTACTACAGCAGGGATATCAAGTAACGGATGTTTGGGTTGTTACCTATAAAGGATGGTTTTGGTCTTCAGATAAAAAACAGTTTAAAGATAAAATTTGTGGATTAAGGATTGAGTTAGGCCGTAGTCAAAAAGAACAAGAAACCACGTTACCTGAAAAAAACTCTGCTTTATCTCGTGAGACATCTAACAGACGGGAATCTCGGCGGACTGTGCCTCGCAACCCGGCAGCGCTGCGCCAACTTCTGCGGGAATTGATGATCCGCAACCGGCGTAGCAGCGTGGGGGTGCGTTTTCCACCGCGA
This sequence comes from Anaerolineae bacterium, assembly GCA_020433835.1. The sequence goes on from JAGRBY010000498.1 coordinate 2,976, forward strand.
AGGGCGGCGGTCTATGTGCTAACCCTCACCCCACCCGAACGGGAGTTGTATAATGGTGTAACGGCCTACATCCGCCAACAGGTGCACCACCAGATCGAGTCCGGTAAATCGCTTGGCGCGATGCGGATGACCTTGATGACTCTGCAAAAACTGCTTTGTTCCAGCCCCCAAGCTGTAGCCGAAAACCTTGAAAAGTTGGTCGCCAAAGAGCCTAATCCCCAATTGACGGCGTATCTGGCCCTGGCCCGAACGATTAATCCAGGTTGCAAAGTGCATGCTGTGTTTGATATTTTGAAACATTATCCCGAAAAAACCCTCATTTTCACCGATTATCTCCCTACCCTCCATAGCCTGTCTGCTTCACTCAGCCAAGCGGGCATAGACACGGTGGTGTTTCACGGTGGGCTGACCGCGCTGGAACGGGTGGAGGTTGTCCGCCAGTTTCGAAATCAGGCTCAAGTTATGATCAGTACCCAATCCGGCAGCGAGGGACATAACCTCCAGTTTTGTCACCAAATGATTAACTATGATGTGCCCTGGAATCCGATGCGTATTGAGCAGCGGGTCGGTCGTTTGCATCGTTTAGGCCAGCAAGAGACTGTTTTGATATTTAACCTGTCTGCCGTGGATACTATCGAAGCTTATATTCTTGATTTGTTAGCCCACAAAATCCGGATGTTCGAACTGGTTATTGGTGAGCTTGACATGATTCTGGGTGAGTTGAGCGATCAGCACAGCTTCGAGCAATATATCGAGAAAGCTTGGGTCAGCAGCCAATCTGAAGCGGAACTACAACACATGATGGCCGAATTGGAAGCCGTGCTCGACAGCGCTCAAAACACTTATAATGAAATTCGCGCTGCCTCGGATGGACTTTCGGATTTGCTGGAAGCGATGGATGAGGTGTATGGACCATAGTGCCTCCATGACCAAAGCCGAACAGATAAGAACATTTGCCGAAACCTTTTTTACGCATTTTGGGGCACAATTGCAGCCACAAGATGATGAACTCATCGTTATTTTAACGCCGGAGTTGGCTGAAGCGTTTGGTAAACCCAAACTCTATCTCGTATTTCCTTCGGGCAGTGATAATGAAGCGCGTGACCTATCACCCCATGAGGATCTCCTGGTCTACGGCAGCCGTACGTTCGATAGAATGTTAACTCTGTTGGCGCATCAGGGCGAGGCAGCACAGTTGTATTTTTCACCTGTTGTTGAACCGACCATCAACGAGTCGCCCTTGCCGCTGTATAACTGTCAGGTCATCGAAAATAATATCCAATCAACAAACGATTACTTCTATATCTTCAATTTTCGGGTCGTGTCTGTGTCGGATGAAAAGCAAGAGCAGTTTTTCTCAATCTGCCTGGACAATGACGGAACTATTCGTTCTGACATCGCCGAGTTTGTGGCCTGTTATGACAGCCAGCCCCACTTGACTTTCTCACCCCCTGACGCTCGAAGCCTTCACACCAAATTCACGCAAGCCAACGTTGAAGCCCAAAAACATCTTGATAATGAGGCCTCTGTATGGCAAGAGAATATCAAGCAGCGGCTGCAAACGGTTTTGTTGCGGCTCAACACCTATTACCAGCATCTACTTAATGAAATTGACACCCATGACCCTGACAAAGCTGAAGCCTTACGTGACGATTTGCAGAATGATCTCTCGCGCAAAGTAGCCGATGAATTAGAACGCCATCGGCTGCGCGTAACCTTATCACCCCTTAGTTATGCTGTGATTGTACTCCCCGTTGCCTATCACACCCTAAATTTGAGGACGCGTCATCACCAACAGTTTGTTAATCTGCCTCAAAATTTGCACAATGGGCAGGTCGACTTGCTGCCTTGCCATCATTGCGATCAGCCCGTTGATACCTTAGCCTTATGCGACCAGGGGCATATCGTACACGGCCACTGCCTCGATACCTGTCATCATTGCCAAAAAGATGTTTGTCATCATTGTCGGATTCAAGCATGTGACCTCTGTAACGCGACAGTCTGCTTCGCGTGCGTAGCCAATTGCGCCTATGATGATCGCTGGCTTTGTACCCACCATATCCAAGCATGCGCTATTTGTACCAATACCTATTGTAGCGACCACGCGGCAACATGTGGGGTATGTACTCAAATCTATTGTCACCACTGCGTTGATGCGGAAAACGTGTGTACTACCTGTCGCACAGCCCTGTCTAGTGCTGTTGCTTCAGACGTTTATCCTCCAGCTATTGCCAGCATAAAAACAGGCCGCATCTACTGGCGGTATCATAGTAACCGAACTTATACCGTCTATATCGGGCAATACGATAACGTTTTGTCCGTATTAGGTCGAATAGTGATTGTCGTGGATCAATCTGGACAAATTGTGTTTTGGCGGAAAACCGGAGTGCTAAAGTGGCTGCTTTGAAGATTAATATCTGTTATAAGTTGGCGGCGGTAGCCCAACTAAGAATTTCCGGAGTGCGTTTCTATTTGGGGGCAACCCGCGCTGATTGAAACACTGAACCACTGAAAATGATGATTTCA
>JAGRBY010000499.1 GCA_020433835.1 Anaerolineae bacterium
GTCCTCGCGTAAGTGGGGAAGCATGCGGGAATGACAGCGGCAAGCGTTCCTCCTCGTAACACATAGTGAGCCAAGTTCTATCGAGTATGCAAAAAACTCGACGGGCCAGCTAATAAGCAGATCGAATTGGGGAACGAACCCGACGAATGCGGTGTTTCATCCTCATTGACCAACCCTTTGGATGGGGTTCGGTTCAGAGGAACTGGCTGGCTCTAAATTGACTTCAGTTCCTTGTCATTTGGAGTAAATTTCGGGTACAATAGAGGTACCATTTTTGACTGGATTACCCCATTTCATTCGTCTCGTTCGTCTCATCCGACCAACACTAAAGCTAGGTCCATTTTTATCAAAGCAAGGCGTCAAGACGTATTAGGCGAACTTAGTTCGTCTAACACCACGGATTGCCTAAAAAAGCGAACTTAAGTTCGTAAATGCCTCTTTTTCCGGTAATAGCCGAATAAAAGTTCGGTCAATAAGAAGTTGGGCTGCTGAAAAATTGCACATATGAGTTCTTTTACGAGTGAAGAAATTCTTCAACAATTGGATAAATGCGCCGCAGACTTTACATTTCCCATGCTGGATAATGGCTATGTTTATCCTGCCGATACCCGGCTGAGTCTATATCGTGATGAGAAAAGATGGGCGATGATTATAGAAGTCTTGGGGTTTACGCCTAGAGCCAGTGGTATTAATGGTCTTCAAAACTGCTTGCATTGCTTTGGGAATTGCCTTGAACGAAAACCAGGAACCAATAATGAGGATTTTTTATACCCAATCATAGATGGTCCGTCCGGTCCATTATTTGATGAAGCATTTGGTGAAGTTGTGAATGAGCAGGTATCAGACTTTCATATTCGTGATAGTGTGGTCAAGATACCAAAAGATAGAAAACTGTTCCAACAAAAAGGAATTATTCTTGAGAAGCCCCCTTCTATATTGGCATTTGAATTTCTTCGCGTTTTAATACCAGAGTATCGTGATAGCCTATTAGCCAATGAAGCGGAACTGCGAGACCGAATCCCACCGAAGCTACCTTTAATTCTTCGGCTGGATGAATGGTATCATCCAGACCTTGCTGAAAACGAACAACCAAGCCAGAATTCAACATTCAAAACATTAGCCGAAGTATTGGTTACAGGTAAGCCAGCATTATACAGGCCTTTCGAATCGCCAAATACGCATTGGAAGCATTGGCCCGCAGGGGGAACGTTATAATTAATTTACAGGTTTCAGTCCCAACCATGCCGCCCAACAAGTCCAATAAGCGGAATTGGAAAGCACAGTTTTTATAGTAATTGCTTGGGCCTGTGAAGGTTGCAAGACTGCAACGGTTCCGGGCTACCCTTTCCAATCCGCTTATTGGCAGGGCGTTAGGCTGTTAATTTTCAAGAGATACAAACACAACATCACCAACTTTGCACGAATTGCCAAAAAATTCTTAACATCTATAAAATTAATTTGGGTTTATTCAATTAAAGTTGGCAACATCAACTAATCTTACAACATTTGCAAGTGGGCTATGTTTTCAAAAGACGGTAAAGAAAAAATTATTTTTGAAAAAAGCCGCCGGTTGCAACGACTTGAAGAGCAAAAGGCAAAACTAGGTATAAGTACTCCGCCTGAAATACTTATTGAGATCGAAGATATTAAAGCCGAAATAACCGCACTCAGTGCTGATGTTCAAGGAGTTCAAGAGGGTGATGAAAGTATTGTTGATATAATAGACAATCAAACAACAAACAAGTTCAATCAGGGATATGAAAAAAAGTCTGGGAGACATATTGAAGTAATCAATTTCCTGCTTGTAGCATTAGGCGTAATAATTTCAATATTTGCGTGTATTGCTGCATGGCTAGCTTTGCCACAAATTCAACGGTCATTAGGAGTATCTGAGTTATACAATGCACCACTCTCTGCAATGGCAACTGACGAAGTGCTTCCTATACATACAATGTCGCACGCTGAGACACCCTTAATTTTAAAGACTTCTACACCAACATTTACACCCATTCCAACATCTTCAATTGCAAATACCCCTACAAACTTACCTACAACAATATCAACTTCTGTACTAACTGTAATACCAATCACTCAGTTGGATTATCCCTGTGAAGCAACAATTGACCCAAAATTCGGAGACATATTATGTGATTTTCGGGAAAGCGCTTCAAGCAATTCAAATGTTCTAAAATTTCAAAACTGTTTAGAGAAAGGGGAAAAAGTTATCGTTGAGGAAAAATCAAAAGGAATTGACTTGTTTTATCGGCTCAGGGATGCAAATAGGTATAACGTTTGGGTACGGGGAGATGATATCCAGCTAGGTGAAATGTGCCCTAAAAATTAACTTTTTAGAGAAGAGGAATAACAAATTATGAACTTGAAATCTATTATTCTTGTTTCAGTTTTTGCAATTGTTGCTTACATATCTTGGTCTTTCTTTCCGTATAATGTGGTTCATAGCCAGGAAATTCTCCAGTGTGGTCAACCTATATCAGGTGAATTTGTAAAAAGTGCTGAGGCTAAGTTTTATCAGATTCAAATGTCCGCATTGGACTCTTTTGAGGTTTTGGTTGATCCAGCTGGTGATCAACTTGGGGTATCACTAGTTTTATTTGATCCAACAGATCGTCGATTCAAAGCTGAGCCCAATGTATCTAAATCACCAACTATTTCGTCAGGTGAATTATCTGCGACCGGACTTTACAAAATTCAAGTTTCCAATTCGAGTCTACAAACATGGAGCCGTTATCAACCATCTCCCAATCAGTCGACAGGGCCTGGCTTTTACACTTTGGTTGTTAAATGTACACTGAGTAATGGAGATGTCATTGAACCTGGGGCAACTGATGGACAAACACCTTTACCAAACCCCTCCAACGCATTACCGACTGTAAATGTTACACCGTCATTTTTAGAAATTGGTGCCAATTATCAAATAACTACATATTCAGGCAACTTTTTTGTGACTATTATTGAAATTGAGAATAATGGTTGGGCTAAGGTAAATTTAAATGATACTACTGCTTGGCTAAACCTTAACCAAGTTCTTTTTGTAACACCTGTAGAATAAACACACACTACCCAAACCTACCAGCCTAACAAGCCATTGTGCGCGACCCATTAAGCTGGGCGTCCCCCGCAGGACGCGTCTTTCCGCAAAGGAGTATTTGGGCGCGTAAATGGGAGCGTTGGCCCTTGATTTGAGGAGTAATCAATAGGAAAAGTGAGGCTTGTTCAGGCCGGTAATGAGACCCTATTTGAGGTTGCGTTCTATCAACCAGGCACGTCCACCGCTAGCGTTTTAGCGGATCAGGAGAAGTTGGCCCTTAGCATCGTTCTTGTTCCGGGAAGCTCAATGTCCAAGCCGGAGTTAGCCAAAGCGGTCACCATTCCCGGTGAACCCACCGAGAAAGGGTTTGCCACCCGGCCGGCAACCGCCCCAACCACCCTGGCCAACGTAGGATAGGCACATCAGAATTGGCCCACGCCGCCGAGGCTGTGACAGCGCTCATAAAGAGGCTTTCCCTGCATCGGTCGGTCGTTTAGGGTAAAACATACCCCTCCACTAGCAACAGGTAACAATTCACCCCCAATGATAACCCGCTACTACTAACGGGCGACGAATCATCGTGCATGATAAGCCTCTACTAGCAGAGGGTAACGAATCACCGTGCATGATAACCCTCTACTAGCAGAGGGCGACGATTCGCCGTGAATCACGACCCTCTACTAGCAGCGGGTAACGATTCGCCGTGAATCACGACCCTCTACTAGCAGAGGGCGACGATTCGCCGTGAATCACGACCCTCTACTAGTAGAGGGCGACCGTTCGTAGCCGTTGAGAGCCGTCCGCGTGTGGAAAGTACTTATCGACAGCCAGACAGAGGTTGCCGCCTGCGGAAACAAATAAAAGGACGCCGTTCGTATGTTTCCACGTGCGGAAACAACCAAACGGAAGCCGGACAGAGGTTGCCACACGCGGAAACAACTCATCGACAGCCGGGCAGGTGCTGCCGCGTGCGGAAACAACTCCACGGCAGCCGGGCAGGTGCTGCCGCGTGCGGAAACAACTCCACGGCAGCCGGGCAGAGCATGCGCTATGCGGCAAGAGCCGTGGGCGGGCCGGACGATGACATCGAAAAGCTGGATGCGCACGTTCGTCGTTTGGTGCGCCATACCCATCGCGTCGCAGCGGCTGTCATGTTCAGGAAACCGACTCTGTGCTATACTTTAAGCATCTTCTTTTCAACATCGCTTTGATCTTTTTATCCCCTACCCAACACGGTTGGTTTGTTTGTTGGAAAAGCTATAGTATCGTTCTCATCATTTTCGTAAAGTTGTATCAATTCTTCTTCAGCAGGAATAGGCGTTAGCATACAAACGTGTAAGGATAATAAAGTCTATGCAAGCTGATCCATGGGAAAGCGGAAATCCGTACGAATTTTATATGGGCCGTTGGAGTCGACCGGTGGCGTATAAGTTTCTTGAGTGGCTAGACATAGCGCAACACCAACGTTGGCTCGATGTGGGTTGTGGAACAGGCGTGCTCAGTTCGGCAATTCTCAGCACCACTCCCCAGGAGGTTGTAGCCGTAGATGCCTCAGCTGCTTTCATAGCCTTTGCTCAACAAACACATCAGGACGCTCGACTGCAATTTCAAATTGGTGACGCACGCACGTTGTCCACCGAGACAGGGTACTTTGATGTTGTAGTCTCAGGCTTGGCCATGAATTTTATCCCTACTCCCCAGGTTGCTTTAACGGCAATGGCTCGAACAACTCGCCCCGGAGGAATTGTAGCGCTGTATGTGTGGGACTATGCTGACAAGATGGAGATGCTGCGTTATTTCTGGGATGCGGCCGTGGCGCTTGATCCCCCCGCTAAGGCGTTGGATGAAGGACCCCGCTTTCCGCTGTGCCAACCAGCGGCTCTCGAAGCGTTGTTTCAGCAGGTAGGTCTAAAAGACGTTGCGCTTCGGGCTATTGATGTTTCAACTATCTTTAAAGACTTTGATGATTACTGGTCGCCCTTTTTGGGAGGCCAGGGACCGGCCCCCGGTTACGTCAAGGCTCTGAGTAATGAGCAAAGACAAAGGTTAGCAAGCCGGCTTCAAGCCCTACTTCCGGTGCGGTCGGATGGCAGCATAGAGCTAATTGCCCGCGCTTGGGCAGTGCGTGGAATCGTGTAGAAGATGTAATAGACAAACGGATAAAAGACGTGCCATCCATCCCCGTCATGCCGGCATGCTTTTAGCGGGCATCCACCGTTACAAGGCCCCGTAGATGCCCGATAAAAGCATTCGGCCATGACATCATGGTTTTCATTGTGCAATGTTTAGGAGTAAGAAGTAGGGAGTAGGGAGTAGGGGGCCAAAAACGGCTTACTTCCTACTCCTTACTCCCCGGTTAGGATCGTGAATCAAATAACTTCCACATCTGTATTTAGGTAATTAGTAAATAGTAATTGAGTATTCAATCTCCAGTCTCTAATTA
>JAGRBY010000049.1 GCA_020433835.1 Anaerolineae bacterium
GATCGCCGGATCGTCAGTCAACCGGCGAACATCGCTGCCGTCGCTGTTCATTACGTACAGATCCCAATTATCATCCGGGTTTGCCATGTAAACAATCTGCTCGCCGGTCGGTGACCAATCGGGCGATTTAGCCAGGCGATCTTCTAAGATGACTTTGTAGCCGTTTTCGCTGGTGTCATAGAGGTGGCCGCTCCACAAGCCGCAGTGGTTGCCAAATTTGTCGCAGCTTTCAAAGGCAAAGCGTTTGCCGTCGGGCGCAAACGTGGGTGATTGACCTTCGCGTAAGAGATTATCCTCGCGAGAACCGTCGCCCCAGGTGGTGTACAGCCGCCAAATTCTATCGCTTTCGCGTTGGGAAGCGAATATGATGCGATTTTCTGTCGGCGACCAATCAGCTTGGGCATCTTCCCAATATTTGGCCACAGGGTGTCTTTTTTCGCTTGAGAAATTGCTGGAAAGGATGGTGCGCGGATTTGATTTCTCTTCCCAGGTCCGTACCGCTAGCGGATAGTCACTGTTTAAGTTGGGATGCAGTGCCGGTTCGGAAACATCAAGCAAAGCATAAGGGCGCAAATTTTCGCCGTTAGGGCTAATAAAATAGGTCCGATACGCTTCAATACCGGGTGTCGTATCATACAGGGCGTAGGCGATAGTACCGCCCGGCAAAACGACTTCCTCATCTTCCATTTTGCGAGGCGTAACATAGTGTTGTTGGGGGGTGATTAGCGGATAGAAATCCTCTTGAAACTTTTTGTCTACGCCGTTTGTAGTGTTGTTGGAAATGATAACGCTATTTTGGGTAGAGTTACTATCTGTAGACAGCGTAACTGTATCACCAAGAGAGTTCCGTCCGTCTGCTGGCTCGGCTGCCGCAAAGCTGTTATTTGTGGCTGTTTGGCTGGCAGTGAGGATAGGCGTTACGAGCACCTGCACCGTAGCACTGCCGCTAGCCCCTGACTCCGTTGTGACCATATAAAATAGACCGGCACCGGGCACATAGCCTCGGATAACCACAAACGCGCCAAAAGCCAATGCCGCCATAAGGGCCATATTGCCGACAGCCCCCAGAACGCGCATCGGCGCGATCCAGTTGAGCCGAAACCAGGCATTTGACGAGGTGCTATACAGCTCATTTTTTACCTTTTGTTGAAGCCGGGGTGGAGGCGAGGGTTGGCCTAACGTTACGCGTAATACCGGCCCCAACTCTCGCCGTAACCGTTTGGTTTCGTACAGCCGCTCAACGCAGACCGGGCATTCTTGTAAATGCTGTTCCACCCGAGCCAAGGTTTTGGCGGAAAGTTGGTTGTCAAGATAAGCCTCAAGCAGCTTATCAACGTGTCTAGTGGGCATTCTGCGCCTCGAGAATTTCAGGTGCTGAGAATCCCTGGGCTGTCAGCATTTCGGCCAAACGACGGCGGGCATTGTGTAGCCGTGAATAAACCGTGCCTTCCGGACATTCCAGTAAAACGGCCACTTCAACGGCCGGGAGTTCCATATAATAATGCAATGTCACAACCTCTTTTAAAGGATCACTCAAGCTTTGAACGGCTTCCCACAACATACGCCGGTACTCGCTGCGCAGGGCACTGCTTTCCGGGCCGGGCCGGGCGTCGGGTAGGTCGGGGGCGTCATCCGTTTGGCGCAGCCAGGGGATGGTCAACAGCCGTTTTTTACGTAAATGACTACGGCAATAATTTAAGGCGATTTGATAGAGCCATGTGCCAAAACTGGCCTTACTTGAATCAAATCGGTGGCGGGCTTTGTAGGCCCGCAAAAATGTTTCTTGTACAACGTCTTCAGCTGCTTGCGTTTGCTGAAGCATCGCCCAACCTAATCGATATATCGATTGAGCGTGCAGGTTGTAAAGTTCGTCAAAGGCATCTTGATCGCCTTTTTGCCATCGAGCGATAACAACATTTTCGTCGACTTCGTGAGCCACATCTTTGTTGTACATAGTTTTATACGCCGTCTACTAGGGATCCTTTAATTAGTTTGAAAAGATATACAAAACTAAAACTTTTGCATATCTACTTACAGAACTATGATCCTATCATACCACACTTTGCTTAATCGTAGAGAAGCTTAAGCCCTTTTGAATCCAACGCCAAACCAACGATTAAGCCAACGCTCTGGTAATTTGGGGAAAGAGGTCATTTTCAAACAAAGGTGATTCGTAAGTATCGCGTATTATTTTATACGAAAATGGGCAAAATCCATAATTCGATGGTGAATGCGAGCGCTGTATATTTACATAAGTACAAAATCGCATAAAATATAGAAGAAAATGCTATTTTGTTGATAATTGTAACTGTTCAGCCAATCGATGTGATAGTGAGTAGGCTAAGGCGAAGGCTGAGGCTAAGCAGACAAATTCAGGGTAAGCCACCACGCCCTCAAGAAATCAGCGCGTTTTTCTTGTCTTTTTTCTTAGCCTCAGTCTGATTTATGCCCAGTAGTCTTGTGGCTAAATAGTCACGATAAATTTTTGGATTTGTTTATCCTTGCAATGTGAATCGCTAGAAAGGTTTGCTATGACTCGATGTGTGCTCTCAGCCCTCTTTTTGATAATTTGGTTGATGGTTGGCCTGCTGGCTTGGCCGCAACCTACCTACGCCCAATCGCCCACCAGCGAGTCGGCGATGACCTTGGAGCACACCGAAGTTTTGTCAACCTCTGCGGCTATCGACACCAAGCCCGAAACGTACGTTAAGGGCGTCTACATGACCTATTACGCAGCCGGCAGTGACGATTATCGCCGCCATATTTTCAATCTACTGGAAACCACCGAACTCAATGCCGTCGTTATCGATATTAAAGGCGATTTTGGGTTGATAAGCTACAGCAGCGATGTTATCACCGCCACGGCTATCGGGGCGAACGATGCGCCTTCCATTACCGATTGGCCGGCTTTGATGCAAGATCTCAAAGCGCGCAATATTTACAGCATTGCCCGTATCGTAACCTTTAAGGATGATTATCTGGCCCGTGCCCACCCCGAATGGGCGGTCAAGACTGCGGGCGGCCAACTTTGGCTCGATGGCGAAAGTCTCCCCTGGATGGAAGCCTTTCGGGAAGAGGTATGGGATTACAACATTGCTCTCGCCGTTGAAGCGGCCCAACGCGGTTTTGATGAGGTTCAGTTCGATTACGTCCGTTTTCCCACCGACGGCAACCTGAGCAGCATCAATTACTCGCAAGATGTCGATGTAGCGGTGCGTACCGCCGCCATTTCCGGATTTTTGGCCAAGGCCCACGCCGCCTTAGAGCCTTACAATGTTAAATTAGCCGCCGATGTGTTTGGCTACACCACCTGGAACGAAGGTGATTTTGGCATCGGGCAAGACCTAACCAAAATCGCACCCCATCTCGATGTCCTGTCGCCGATGGTTTACCCTTCCACCTATGGCTACGGCCTGCCGGGTTTACCGCAATATAACGATTTGATTATTGCCCATCCCTACGCCGTTGTCTACGAAAGTATGCTGCGAGCGATGGCTAAGGTTAAGCCGTTTAACCCCGATATTACGCTGCGCCCCTGGATTCAAGATTTCCCCGATTACGCTTTCGACCGGCGCACTTACACCCCCACTGAAATACGTGAGCAAATGTTCGGCGCGTATGATTCGGGCAGCGGTGGTTGGTTGCTGTGGGACCCGCGTGTGCAGTACACGGCTGAGGCGCTGGTCACCACATCGACGCTTTACCCACCCAATGAACAGGGCGAAGTCATGATCTTGCGCTACCAGGAATTTGGCGACACCGACGCGGAAAGCCAGCGCAGCCTTGAGGGTTTTCGTCGTGATCTGGGCCAACTGCGCGCCGCCGGATTTTATCCGGTCAATCTGCGCCACTTGGCGCTCGGCAGCTCTACATATGCGCAGGATATCGAACTGCTGGCCGATGACGGCCCGCCTCCGTTTTATTCTGACGAGCTGTTATCTCAGCAGTTGAGCTACATTCCCGAAGGCAAACGTCCGATAGTGCTCACCTTCGACGGTTCTCACGAGAGCCAGTACCGGCTGTTGGCCGACGGGACGGTTGATCCTGACTCGGCTATGGGGGTGCTGCAAGCGTTTCATGATGATCATCCCGCCGATTGGCCTCTGCGTGCCACCTTTTTTGTTCAACCGAAAGCCGCTCAGACCGAGTACCAACTTTTCGGCCAACCGGAATTTGCCGCCCAAAAGCTTCAAACGTTGGTCGATGCCGGTATGGAAATTGGTTTATATTTGCCGGAACTATCAAAAGATAGCGCCAGCAGCCCTGCAAAAACACGGCGATTACTCAGCGGCGAAGCTGATTTAGAGGAACTACTGCCCGATTACGAAATCGACTCGCTGGCGCTGACCACACTCGAGCATGTTCCCGCCGTAACGCTGCTGCAATATGGAGCCTATGATGGACAGCACTATGACTACCAGCTTATAACCCTCGTCACCGACGAGGCCGCGCCATCGCCACGCTCCGGGCAATTCAGTCCGCACCGCATCCCCCGCATTAACGTTACGGCCGATACGGTTGAAAACCAAATCGATTATTATGCTAATCATTCCCAGGATTATTTCGTTTCAGCTGGAATTATACCGCAAACCGTCTCTGCCAAATGACTATTCTCTTGGGTAAGTAACGCCTTGTTTTTGCCAAATTAGGCATCCCCCAAATTCAATTAAAAAGTTGTCATAAAATTACAAATTAAGACTCCCATTTTTGGGAGTCTTATGTTATAATCAACTTGACATATTAACTTTACATATTACAATTGGTCAAAAGAGTCTCTTGTTTCAAATATACACTGTGTTTGCACTTTTTTAGAAACCAGGGTTTTAGCATTAAAAAGAAATAGCTTTTGCCCCAAAAGGTTATCAATTAGACATCAAAACCCTGGTTTCTTGTCGTAATCCTTTAAAGTGCAAACGTAGTGAAATATACCAGGTAACCGTTAAAATCATGGTGAATCAAAAAAGTAACATACTAAGACTCAGTGACGAACCCATTTCCTCAGCGGGAGATTAGAGAGGGGAGATTAAGAGATTGATCGTCCGAACTCTCCCGATTGCTCTCTTCATCTCCGTTTGGTCATAAATATTACGAACTTCGCCTATTGCAGAAATTGAAATAATTAATGATGAAGCCTAAGCCTTTGTGATTAATTATTGTTGGAGGAGTACATCAATGCCAGGTAAACGACACATTTCATTTTATATGTGGAGTATCGTCATACTCTTGTTGGCCTCGTTTGTTACAGCCTGTAGCTCCAACGAGCCTACGCGAGAACTGCCGGAGGGGATACGAACACAGCTTTTGGTTAAACCGCCGGAAACAGCCTTGCCGGTTGGCAGCCCGTTAACCGTCCGGTCGCAAACCGAAGCGGTTACGCCCGGTGTCTCGCATGTTGAGCTGTACGCGGTTCAACTCCCTTCAGGCGAACAAGATAAACTTATTCGTTCGGATGCGGCTCCTTTTGATCAAACTACATTTACAGCGGCCCAGCGCTTTACCCCCATCCAACCTGGCCATTATGTCATTAAGGTTGTGGGGTATAACCGGTCAGGTCAAAGCGCCGAGTCAGAATACATTAGTTTTGACGTAGAATAGAGGGACACTATGGCGGGATTACTTAAACGATTCAGGGTTGCGATTGCTGTTCTTTTGAGCATTTTGGCACTTATGGTGGTTATCAGCGCCTGTAACCAAATTCGCATCGGCGGTTTTGGCGATAACAATGTCGATGAAGCGGCTACATCAAAAATTATAGCGCCGGTAGAAAGCGGAACCAATGAAGTTGCCCATGTCTTTGTGGGTAGCCCGGTGCAAATTTTAAGTACCCACGCTGTAGCAAATATATCGCGGGTGGAGCTGTCGGTTCAACCCGATGGCGGAGCGGATCAATTGATTCGTGCCGACGTACCGACCAACGGCACTATAACCCAAGGTTGGACCCCGGATGCGCCCGGCGCATATACGGTTACAGCGGCGGCTTACGATACCAATGGCACGCGCCAAACAGGGCTGTCCATTCGGGTTGAAGCCAGCTCGCCCGACGGCATTGTGGCTATCCCGCAAGGGGAATTTGCGGCGCAAACGGCAGCTTTTCAAGGTTCAACGCCAACGCCCACCGCCAATGTGATTATCGCCCGACCAACCGAAATACGAGCCACGCCCGTGGCCCAATCCGCCGGCAATGCCGCTTTTCAGGCACCGGATGCGGAAATTGTGGTGGTTGATAGTGAAGCTGCAACCACATTAATTTCCACAAAACCCGTGACCGTTACTTATCCTCCGCCACCTCCGGCTCCGGGTGTACCCTGGGGTCCAACCCAAGATCAACTGCCCTTAAAAATCCCCCCGGTTTGTGACGCCGCCGAGTTTGTCGCCGTATATGCCGATTCAACCGCGGTGAATGCCAGTACCTACGAAGGCAGTGTCTCGAACCGGCGAGAATTTATCCCCGGACCGGATGATATTCCTAAGAAAGTGGCCGGGGGCACCATTGTGCACCGCGCCTGGAAACTGCGGAATATCGGCACCTGTACCTGGGGGCCAGGTTACGAGCTGGCTTTCTACGGTGGCCGCTCGATGGGTTCAGGTGGGGTAGCCTTTGAGTCAACATTCCCCTCAGACTTACGACCGCGCAACCAACTCATCGATACCAACCGTTTGATTTTGCCGGAAGGTAAGCCTAATCAGATTGCTGTTTTAGAAGTTTTACTTAACGTTCCCTCTTACCCCGGCATTCACCAGAGTTACTGGCGTATGCGTAATCCCCAAGGTGTTTATTTTGGGCCGATTATTGGGGTTACAATGGATGTCGTGCGAGATTGTAACCAGCCTGAGTTAGGGGTTAGCAATCGTATTTACGGAGCACCATCGGTCACCTTTAGAATACTGGGGGTTGACGGCAATTTGGTAGGCGATGACGAAGGTACTCCCGGCTCGGGGCCATTACCCGCTACCGTTGGGCAGTTGCTGAACATAGATTGGAATGTTTTTAATATTACCAGTTTCCAACTTATTATTGAGAACCCAACCGGCGATATTGAAGTAATTACTACGACTGACCCACGTGATCGGGCCAACTTTACGCCAACGATTGTGGGTGATTACATCCTGACCTTATTTGCCGAAAACGGGGCTTGCTACATTGAACAACAAATTATTGTGCGAGTTAGCCCACCTACGGATGAGCAATTTGTCCTGCAAGCAACGTTTAATACCAACGCCCCGATCTCGGCTTTGGCCGGAAATATAGGATTTTCGTCTTCGGTGGCTCCCGGCAGTGCAAAGGTGGAGTATGAATATTTTGAAGATAGCGCCTCGGTGCAAACGGCGGTAACCGTGGAAAGCTACGAGGCCAATTGGGTGGCTCCGAGTCCCTGTCCCATTATAACCAGCATCAATTGTGGGGGAGGCTATTATACAGCCTGGCAGCGAACAAATAACCTGCCTCTTGAGATTGAGGGGGCCTCAGCCAGCGGCTCAGCCACAATTGCGACATCACAATTTGCCAGCGGCGGACTGCCGGATGAGATTGAAGCAGAATCAGGTTCGCAACAGCCGTTGTCTATTGCTGTTCCGCCGCCGGGCTGTCGAGGGATGAGTACGTCCAACAAACTTTACGGCGTTAAGTACATTGGCACTACAACCGACTCGAACCGGAACATTGTCTCCGACAATGTGACATTTTTGTGTGCAGCGAGTGGTTTTGTACCCAACGATACGGTTCCCCAAATACCATAAGCCTTTTGAATTATCGTGATAAAAAGAGCAACCTTCACGTTCAAGTGTTGCTCTTTTTACGTTTCTGAGTATAAAAAGGCAAAGTTCGCTTTATTCGTCGGGTTTCGTTTGTTTTCAGTGAAGGATTCTCGCTACAGCGGATAAAATAGAGAGGACTTAGCCCGATCTTGAGGCTAAATGCTGCTGTGTTAGCAATAGGAGTTACCCACTTCAAAAGGTGACAGTCACTTCGATGCACTAAATCGCGCTATGTGGGCCAAACGGACGCTCATTTCTCATGAATAAGTGACTGTCTATAGGCCCAACTGCGTAACTCATAAGCAATACTTAGAGCTGTGAATTGTCCAGTTCTTTGAATTTGCAATAAAATAAGAACCTATCTTAAGGATATGATATCATGTATAGGAGCTCTTTTTCATGAGCCAGAGCCATCCGTCAGCTTTTAGCTCAGATTATTCACAAGAACCAGAGCCGCAGTTACAGGTGGTGGTCCACGCCGGACCACTTGCGGGTAAAGGGTTTCCTATTAGGGGTGATGGTCTCTCCTTTGGTCGTGATCCGGAAAATGATATTTCTTGGGACGACTCCCAAGTTTCTCGGCATCATGCCAGACTATCACGCCAGAACAATGAGCTAGTGCTCGAAGATTTGGGCAGCACCAACGGTACATTGGTCAACGGCAAACCCATCGAAGGGCCGCACATTTTACAACCGGCAGATATCATCAGCATCGGCACCTCTATTTTTGGCGTAAAAGGCTTTTCGGCCCCCAATACGTTGGGTGTTACCCAGGTTTCGCGCGATAGAATGACACTGCCGCCCGCCTTGTCGAAGGCCGCTGCCGCGCCACCCAAACCGGCTCCACGGCCGACCTCTGCGCCTGTGCCTCAGCAATCTGGCGGATCGCAGTGGAATATGCTGGCTATCGGTGGTATAGCGGCGTTTGTAATTATTGTGATTGCTCTGGCCGCAATCACTGCCTTCTTTTTAGTTCAGGGGCAGGATACTGCCGCTACGCAAGTGCCGACGGTGGTTATCACCGCACCTGTAGGCGGCAGCGAAGTGGAAATCAATAGTCCGGTGACGGTTCAAGCCACGGCCTCAGACTCCAGCGGCGTAACTCGCATGGAACTGTGGGTCGATGGTGTCAAAACCGCCGAGGCGGATAGCCCGGTGGCCCAGGGCCAGCCAACCTTAACAGCTTCATTACAGTGGGTTCCAACCAATCCGGGTAACCATACCCTTGAAATTAGAGCCTACAATGCATCAAACAATGTCAGCGAGCCGACCGCGGTGATTGTTAACGCTGTCGATGTCTCAGCCGCCTCCGGCAGTCCTACCCCAACCCCAGAGCCGGGAACGCCGACGGCTACTGTTTCATCGACCCCTTCGCTAACGGCGTTGACCGATCTTAACGTTCGGGGTGGTCCTGAGATAACGTATGATCTACTGGGGCTTTTGCCGTCGGGGACAACAGCAGAAATTGTGGGCCGTGATGAAACCCGCCAGTGGTGGCAAATTCGCTTTGCGCCGTCACCGACTGGACTCGGTTGGGTTTCGGCTGATCCCGGTTTTTCAAAGACCGTAAACGTCGATAACGTGCCGGTGGCTGTTGCGCCACCGACTCCAACCGGGACCCCAACCACCACCCCAACCACCACGACCACACCGACTACATTACCGACCTTTACTTTGGTGCCGCCGACGGCCACAGAGGTGCCGACTAATACACCCGAACCCACCAACACACCTGTTCCGGAGGGTGCTGATGTTGATTTTGAAATCTCGCCCAATCGCATTACGGGCGGTGAGTGTGTTAACGTCAATTGGACGGTAACCGGCGTGCGCGAGGTTTATTATCAAGGTCAGGGAGTTTCCGGCGTTGGTGATCGCGTTGAATGTCCGCCGGAAACCACCACCTTCCGTCTGCGGGTGGTCAAACAAGACGGCTCCGAACAGGTTGAAGACAGAACGGTTGAAGTATCAGAGCCGGTAGCCTCAGCCGGTCGGGTGACACTAAAGCCGGATGATACGATTGATGTTGATGACGGCGACATTCCCGGCGATGATTTCAAATGGGAATTTGATGATAACAACGTGCGGCGCTTTGAAGCCCGTGGCGATGTAGAAATTTCAATTAGAGGGGTACGCGGATCGTTAAATGATATTTCGCGCGATGAATGTCGCGATGCCTCATATGGCGAGTATGATTTCATCGACGCCAGCGACGATATTGAAGATCCCAATAATGCTTTGCGCGACGGATTTGCCATCTGTTACCATACGGATGATGGGCGCAGGGGTAAAATGCGTTTTCCAGCCTTTAGTACGGGTAATTTGGAAATTGAGTGGGCCACCTGGCCATAATCCACCCACGTTCGGCAAACGTTCTTCTGACAAGAAAATCTCCGTTATCAGGAGGATAACATGACAATGTATGATGATGAACCAACGATGATGGGACCGGGACGCCCATCAGCCACGTTGGTTATTCGACAAGGTCCCCAAGCCGGTATGAGCTTCCCGCTAACCGGAAACCAAGCAGTGATGGGTCGTGAAGAGGGGCTGGAAATTGTGCTTCAAGACCCTGAGTCATCGCGTCGGCACGCCCGCGTTTATTGGCAGGCCGGTCATTACATCATTGAGGATATGGGCAGCACCAACGGCACATTTGTCAATGGTATTCAGATTACCGGCCCACAGTTTTTAAACCCCGGTGACAGTATCGGCATTGGGCAAACAGCGCTGGTTTTTCAAGTAGCAAGTGGGAGACCCTCAAACGTTGCCCCTCAGTATCAGGCTGCTCCACCGCCAGCTTCACCGGCCGGGGTACCGGCCGCCGCTGGAAGCGATAATAAATGGACGCAGTACGCCCTCTACGGCTGCGGATGTTTGCTGCTGGTGACAATATGCGTGTTGCTGACCATCGCGTTTTTGATTATTCTCTACCCGGAGACGCTAGAGGGGTTAACGCAGGTTGGTTATGATGCCCTCATTTTTGCTTCTATGTATGTGAATTTGTTGTAATTTAGATTAGTTGAATTTGCAAGAGACCTTCAGGTGTTTACTTGAGGGTCTTTTTGTTTATAAATCGCGGGGATTATCCAATGGCAAGATAACTTCAAACGTTGTGCTAACATCCGGTCGACTTAAGAATTTAATTTGACCGTTGTGCCGTTCAATAATGGAATGGGCCGAATATAAGCCTAAGCCTAAACCTTTGCCAACCGGTTTGGTGGTAAAAAACGGTCGAAAAAGCTGCTCAAAATCCTTCTCGGAAATGCCGATACCGTTATCAGTGATGGAGATTTTGACTTCGCGTTTGGAGATAAGCTGGGTTGAGATGGTAATTTGGGGCTGTCTGCTGATCGAATGCATAGCGTCTCGGGCGTTGAGGAGTAAATTGATCCAAACCAGTTTCAAGTGGCTGACGCTGGCTGAGAGCATGGGCGTTGCTTGATAATCTTTTACAATTTTTATATTTGACTTTTTGAGTGATCGAATAACCAAAGCCAACGCCCCGTCAATCGTCTCCACCAGATCGGTTAAAACAAAAAAGTAGCGCTCTTGGTTAGAAAATTCAAGTAGGTTGGTAATAATATTTTGAATGCGCTCCCCGGCTTTGAGAATACCCGTCGCCATTTCATACGTTTCCGTCTCCGGATCATTATCAAGCAGAATAAGCTGGCTGTTGGTCATAGTCACCGTTAACGGATTGTTGATCTGGTGGGCGACGCTTCCGGCTAACTGACCGACTGCGGCCAGATTGGCCGATTGAAAAAGTGAAGCCTGCAATCGGCGTCGCTCAGAGACATCTTGGGCAAAGATGACCACCTGTTCACTTTGAGCCAGCCGGTTGCGAACGGGATAGATGTGAAACTCGCGATCTTTCAGATAAAGATTGCTTTCATCTTTGGGAGATGCCCACGTTGTTTCGTGTCCGGTGCGCAGGGCTTCTCTAATTTGGTCAACTAGCTCTGGAGCATCATTGGGGCCATCGATTTTGAGAAAACTTTTTCCGGCCAAATCCTCTGGTTTGGTGTCTTGTCGCTCGGCCTCAATGCGATTTAACATGCTAATCGACAAGTCCTGATCCAAAATGTACATCCCATCACTAATGCCGTCGAAGATAACCTGGAGCGTGTTGTGGCTGTGCAGGATTTTTTCGCGGCTCTGGGCCAGATCAATATAGGCCGATGACAAATCTTGAAATAAATAGGCATTTTCGATGGCGATGGCGGCCTGGCTGCAGAAGATCGACAACCATTGTTTAATTTGATTAGACAGCGTCCAATCGCCCCGGCTAACAAGTGCCAACGTGCCAATAAGTTTTTCTCTGGAAAAAATGGGGTTGACTTGCACCGAAACGGTGATTGGCTCGGCTTCGGTCAGTTCGAGGGTGAGGCGTTGGAAGATGTCGTTTTGGGTTAAAGCGGCCTGTTGCACCAGCTTAAAGATTAAATCGTTGTCAACCAATTTCTCCAGGCCAGGTAGGGCATCGATTTGATTTTGAGACAAATGCCCCCGTTTGTCGGCCAGATATATCTGGGCCACTTCGGCTTGGGTTACCTGCCGCGCCTTGGCCAAAATGATAGTAAGAGCAGCGTCAAGTTCCAGCGTTTGGATGATCTCCTGTGTGGCCTCATTGAGCAGTAGTAACTCCGTAGGTACTTCATCAAAGAAATTGAAAAATTTTTGCTTGAATTGATAATCGTCCAGAATGCGCTTGATTTTGATAGAAACTTCTGTTGGATCGAAAGGATACAGGAGATAATCGTAAATGCCTACCCCCATCTGTGCAATAGCTTCCGGTCGATTTTCGATAGTTGTGATTAAAACGATAATTGTTTGGGGCGAAATGCCCTGAAGTTCAGCCAACAGAGGAGCAGTGGAATATTCAGTATCAAGCAGCAGCAGCGCATACGCTTTTTCTTGCAGCCAATCTCCAATTGGTGCGGGATCAGATAGATAGTCGATTTCAACGGAGAGCGCTTGCAAGATGCTGCGTATTTCTAAATTCTGCTGTGAAGCAACGAGTATGGTGTTCATAGACCTAGACTTTATTACTATAGAAAGTGACGTTAAATTGCTCTAAGATAGTATTTGCCATATTTTTGTTAATATGCTTTTATCTTGTGGTAATAATGGAGTCGCCAAAATGATACACTCTCTACCGGTTCTCACTAAAGAAGTCGATGTGGATTTTCTCGTTTTTGTTGAACGCTATGCCACCGATTTACTAAAGTGGGATATTTTAACCCTTTTTGGTCAAAATCCCAATATCAAGGCCTCGCTGTCAAAGATTGCTCAATCTGTGGGCCGCAGCGTAACGTCCGTTCGGCCTGAAGTTGGCGATTTGACCCTGGTGGGTATTTTAGAACAAACGCCTTCTCCTCATCGCGATGAGGCTCTATTTCAACTGACTCAGTCTCCCCAATTTCGACGGTTGGTCATAAAATTTGCTGAGAATCAAGGGTTTTCTTCTTAAAGAATATAAATCTGCGTAATCTTTGCTGATGTTTTACAGCAGTACAGACACTTGTTCTAATTAAACTTATGTAGACTTCCAAATCGGCGTGAAGCATGGTAAAATTAGAACACGTGTTAAATCCCTTAATAAGGAATAGATAAGAAACTTATGGAAATAGTGTGGTATGGCCATTCTTGTTTTCGAATAAAAGATCGAACGGCCACCGTGTTAACCGATCCTTACGATAAATCTCTGGGGCTTGCACTGCCCCGTATGCGGGCTGATATTGTAACCGTAAGCCACGATTCGCCCCACCATAATGCGGTTCATAACGTTAAGCCTGACTTTAAAGTTATTGATGGCCCCGGAGAGTATGAAATCGGCGGAACATTTGTGACCGGGGTTCAACTCTATCCGCCAAAAAATAGCTCGGCACCGGCCAGAAACAATGTCTACGTCATTTACATGGAAAATTTGGCCGTTTGCCATATGGGTGATCTTCACCATATTCCCACGCAAAGTCAAGTAGAGGGCTTGGGGAGTATCGATATTTTAATGATACCGGTTGGTGGTCATAAGGCGCTCAGTGCTGCTCAAGCGGCTGAAGTGATTAGCTTAATCGAACCCTATATCGTCATCCCCATGCACTACAGCCTACCGGAGATGACCATCGAACTTGATCCCGTCAGCAAATTTTTGAAGGAAATGGGCATCGCCAAGGCCGATCCCGAAAGTGCTTTTAAGATCACAAAAAGTACGCTGCCTGAAGAAACCCAAGTTGTGCTTTTAGAGCCAAAACTATAGGTCGCCTTCTATGGATAACGAGAAGACAATTGGCGATGAAATCGCGGTAGATGATTCTTTGTCATCTGATAACGCCACGATTGATACCCCTAAACCTTCTTCTGATGCTAAAAGCATGCTGTGGAAGGCAGCCATCGGGGTAGCGGTGGTTATTATTATTGGCATTTTAGCCTTTCCCCTGTTCAATCGTTCGCCGGAGGTGCCGGTTAATGATCCGGCGGCAGCCCTGTCTGAAGCTACAGATGAGGAACTGCCGCCCACGGATGATCCCCTTCCTACAGAAGATAATACGGCCGAAGGCCAATTTAGATTGGGCAATCAATTTTATGAGGCCGGGCAGCTTAATAAAGCTGTGGAAGCTTACCAAAAAGCGATTGCCTTAGATCCTGAATATCAGGGAGCCTACGCTAATCTGGGAGTAACTTACTACCAGCAGCAAAAGTTTGAGTTGGCGGCTTCTCAATATGAAAAAGCGTTAGAACTCAATCCGCAAGATGGTGAAGTTGCCTATAATCTGGGGGCGCTCTACTTACAACAAGCCTTAACCGAAGGCCCCTCTCCTGATAATGATTTGCTCGCCAAAGCGGTGGTTCAATTACAGCACGCTTTAGAAATTTCTCCTGATTTAGCCGAACCCCATTTTACCCTCGGGGTGGCCTATTTTTTCCTCGAAGACAAAGACAAAGCGACCGAGGCGTTTGAAAATTACCTCGCCCGTGGTAGCGATCCTCAAGCTCAGCAAGAAGCGCAAAACTACCTGCAACAGCTTAATCAGTAACTATTTTACTTTCAAACCTTTATAGAAAAGTGACTAAAGTCTCTATTTTTAGGTACTTTCGGGAAAATAGTCATGTACTTTATGACATAAAAATTCATGACTTTTGTCACTTCCCATAGCCCCCCCTTTTGGTGTATCCTCATTAATTAGGAGGTTCGTAACTTTTGGCCGGTAGAAGTTAGCATAAGTCTACCGGATGTGAGTCGACAGTTTTAGACCTATCTTGGTAATTAAGCATTATTCATTTTCTCTGACTCGTAAAAAGAAACCACCCTCTATTATTCCATATAGTTTTATCTTGTTATTGACCATCTTATTTCTCTTCATTCACCCAGGAGACCTTATTCATGAACAAGATTCTTCGCATTTCTATTAGCCTCACTGCCGGATTACTGGCAATTGTTTTCTCGCTAAGTTTGCTGACGGTTATGACCGCCTCAGCGAATACAATGGGGGTTGATCCGCTGCTCAATACGCGCGTGTCGCCGCCATTAGCGCCACTTAAAGCTTTGGGGGGCGCAGACACCTTTGGTTATACCTATCAAGATGAAAATGAGCCGTTTGGTCCTACCGGTGTATTTACAGATATTTCAGGTACAAGTGGCGTCAGTAACTTGACATTAGGTGGCGATAATACCTCTGATGTTACAATTCCCTTCTTATTTCGATTTTACGATGTATACACCGATGTACTTCGTATTGGAAACAATGGTGCGCTTATCGTAGGTCCACCCGGCTCAGGTGGAACTATCAAAGATAATCAATGCGATATAGATGCTTATCTTTACAATGTCATTGCACCTTGGTGGGACGATTGGGGTAGTGGTACGATTTATTGGAACACTTTTGGTACCGCTCCCAACCGATATGTCATTGTCCAGTGGGCTGATATGCTGCATGAAGAGTCCGCTTATGGGGCGACAACCCCCGTAACATTCCAGGTCGTTTTATACGAAGGTTCTAATGTAATCGAGTACCGATATGAAAGCACCGATACCGGTTCAACTGCTGTTAGTGACGGTAATAAGGGAACAATTGGTATCAAAGGCTATTTTTCAACAGGCTTTCTGCAATACGGTACGTGTAATGGCGGCGATCCGATAGCCGGTGGGCCAACAATCCGCTTCTCTCTAAACTCTATCAGTGTGGTCAAAAACACCCTGCCTGATGGCGATACGCAAAGTTTCGATTTTACCAGCACTATCTCTGGCTCGACCAGTTTTACCTTAACGGACGGTCTGAGCGAAACTTTTTATCTCCACACCGGCAATTACACCGTGGCCGAAACCCTACCGACAGACTGGGATCTCAGTGATCTAAGCTGTGTTGGCGGCGCTAATACCAGCACAACCGGCGTTACCTCTACAATAACCCTGGGTGCAGGTGAGGCCGTAATATGTACTTACGAAAATACCAAACGCGGCTCGATTACCATTCAGAAAAATGCGATACCCGACGGTACGCAGCCGTTTACCTTTACCGGTACTCTCAGCCCCTCATTCATTCTTGATGATGATGGGACACCCGGCAATCCTTACTCCAACACCGTAACCTTCGCCAGTTTGCAGCCGGGCACCTTTACGGCCACTGAAACTTCAGTGAGCGGCTGGAATCTTACCGGTATCGGCTGTACCGGCGGAGATTTTTCTCAGTCAGGTGGCGACAGCGCCCGTATCGAGCTTGATCCGGGTGAGGATATTACATGTACGTTTACCAACACCCAACTGGGAACCTTGGTGGTTCAAAAAGTAACTGAGCCGGCCACTGTAACCCCATCATTTGCTTATACCGCCAGTGCCGGTTTATCACCAACTACCTTTAACCTTACGCACGGTAACAGTCAAACCTTTACCAATGTCACTCCAGGTAGCTACGCTATCACCGAAACCGTGCCTAGCGGTTGGACAATGGACTCGGCGTGTGATGACGGCAGTGATGTTAGCACCATAGGCATCAGCGCCGGCGAAACTGTTACGTGTGTTTTTACAAATACTGCCGATCCCGGTTCGATCACCGTTGAAAAGTACACGGTACCGCCGGCCAGCCCCGATGTATTCACCTTCACGACCAATATTACCACACCGGACTTTACGCTATCGCATGGCGATAGCCAAACCTACACAAATGTCACCATCGGCACGTATAGCATCTCAGAAACCGTGCCTAGCGGTTGGACATTGTCTTCTGCGTGTAGCGATGGTAGCACCATCGACTCGGTTGTGGTTGATCCCGGCGAAGATATAACCTGTGTATTTACGAACACCTCTAATTTCGGCTCAGTAACGGTCCAAAAGGTAACGGAACCATCCGGTAGCTCTGAGGTGTTTACCTTTACCTCTAATCTAACCTCAGCCACCTTTACGCTTTCAGATGGCGATAGCGAGACATTCAATAATATCAGTGCCGGCAACAATTACACGGTCACCGAGTCAACACCATCCGGGTGGGATCTAACGACCGACTGTAGCGATGGCAGCCCTGTCGGCAATATTGCTGTTAGTCCGGGTGAGACTATTACCTGTGTCTTTACCAATACCCAACAGGGAGCCATTATCATCGACAAGGTAACGCTCCCCTCGGCTAATACCACAAACTTTAACTTCAGCCTCTCAGGCGGGCCGGATACCATCAACCAAACGTTCGCCTTATCGAATACCGCTACGCCCCACGACAGCGGCGGCATAAAACCCGGTAGTTACAGCCTGGCCGAGACAAACGTCAGCGGTTGGTCAACCGTGGCTTCATGTGACAATGGTGATAATCCGATCTCGACGAACGTTACTGTCGATGCGGGCGAAACGGTTACATGTACCTTCACCAATACCAAACTGTCGACACTTGTTGTTGAAAAAGTAACCGATCCCTCACCGGATCCTACATCAGCCTCGTTTAGTTTTACTGCGGGCGGTGGTCTATCGCCGTCATCGTTTAGTTTAGCTGATGGCGATGTACACACATTCACCAATGTTGTTTCCGGCACCTACTCGCTCTCCGAGACGATACTTTCCGGCTGGTCGCTTTCGGCCACGTGTGATAATAGTGATCCTATCAGTGCCATCGCTATCGGGCTTGATGAAACCGTTACCTGTGTCTTTACCAACTCTGCCTCACCGGGTTCGATCACCATCATAAAAGATACCAATCCTGACGACCCGCAAAATTTCAGTTTTATCGGCAGCCCAACCATTGGTTCCTTCACGCTGGATGATGGAGCAGACGCAGATGCTTACTCCAATGTTCTCACTTTCTCTAACCTGGCCATCGGCTCTTATACCGTTGGCGAACTGGCTACAACGGGCTGGACTCTCAATAACATCACGTGTTATGACCCTACCAGCAATACAACGACAAACCCAAATCAGGGTCAGGCGAATATCGTGCTTGATTCGGGTGAAAATGTAACCTGTACGTTTACGAACACCGTAAACACATCGTTTGGTTCGATCACGATTATGAAAAATGCGATACCAAATGACAATCATGTGTTCACTTTCTCGGGTAGTTTAGGCAGCTTTACCCTGGTTGATAATGGCAGTACGCTTAGCAATACGTTGACACAGTTTAATCTCAGCCCCGGTAGTTACAGCGTAACCGAGGGGGCAGTTTCGGGCTGGAGCCTAACCGGTCTTAGCTGTACCGATCCTGATAGCGGTTCATCAACTGCCGGTTCAACGGCCACTATCGATCTGGATTCAGGCGAAAATATCACCTGTGTGTTCACCAATACGTCTACATCCAGTTCAATTACGATTGTGAAAGACGCCACGCCGGATGATCCGCAAGCGTTTGATTTTACAGGCGATCTGGGCGCATTTTCACTGGTCGATAACGGTAATCCGCTTAGCAATACGCTTACATCATTTGTAACACCGGGTGTGTACATGGTTACCGAGTCGAGTATAACCGGCTGGACCTTATCGAGCCTCAACTGCACCGATCCCGACAGTGGCACAACGACATCCGGGGCCAGTGCTATCATCGATCTTGACTCAAGCGAAAATGTTGCTTGTACATTCGTCAACAGTCCCTCCGTAACCAGCACTGTCTACATACCGCTTCTGTTGAGAAATTATGCAACACCCGCTTGTACCGATGTTGATCTTCAGGTAACCAGCCTCACCCAAAGTTCGGGCGTGGTAACGGTTGTTGTTGAAAATACGGGAACATGCTCTACCGACAGTGGCTTCTGGGTTGATCTCTACGCTGATCCGCAAACACAACCCGGCTCGCTGGTGGGGGTCACCAACGATCGACGTTGGAACAGCTCTGCTGTTAACGCCACCCACGGAATGGGCTGGGAAGTTCCTATTTTAGACGGCGGTTCATCAATCACCCTCACCTCGGATGGGTCGATTGGGCCCACTCCCACCGACAAAACCTGGCCGCCTGCCTCTGGCGCAACAATCTACGCTTATGCCGATAGTTTCGACTCAGACGATACCAACAATATTATCTTTGTGGAGATTCCGGAAACCAATGAAAACAACAATCAATCGACATCATCACTCATTTTAACCGGTTTGAGCCAGGGAGCGGCGAGCGCTTCCTCGCATGCTCTACGGCACGATTTAGATTGATGATAAGCAAGCTTAACCAACAGTAGCGCCACAATTTCTCTTTAACAGACCTACAGGGGGATTAGAGTAAGTCTCTAATCTCCCTATCTCCTATTGTTGATCTTTTTTTCGATTGACACGATACCCTTATTTACATAAGTATCTTGACGTAAAAATCTGTTTATGTTACCATTAAGATAGAATCATTTTAGCCTGTAAAGGTGTGACCAATGTGCAGACACGCGACAAAACTGGCTTTAATTTTTGTTCTACTGTGGGGAGCCTTCTCCTACGTTTCTGTCTCTCAAGCGGCACCATTGCCGCAAGACCCCCGTCCTTCCGATGGTGATAGCGGCGAAGGGGGTGGCGGCGGTGGTGATGGCGGCAGTGACAGCAGCGACAGCAGTGCGTCAGAAACCCGCTGTGCTTCACTTCAGGGAGATGTCATCCACTGGGGTGTTGGGGCCATGGCCGGTATCGGTTCTAAGCTAAGCACAGGCAGTTGGGAGATTTCGGCCACCAGCTCCAGCGATGGTAAATATAGCTTGGGTGGCCTGGGGGTTGGTATTGCTACCTTGCACGTGGATATTCCACCGGCGATGCAAGATACACTCACGCCGTTAATCCAAAATGCCGGCGTCTACCTCAACTGCGATTATCCCACAATCGCCAACCTTGCCATCTACAGCGGCTCTGAAATCGATCCCCCGGCGACAATTGAGCTAACCGGGCCAAAAAATCTCTCATCCGGCAATGAAATCCCTATTAAAGTTACCATCAAAAATAACCTACCGAACGACATTACCAACGTGATCGTAACCAGTTTGATGCCATCCGGCTTAATCGCCACAAACGTCGAGGCCGCTGCCGCAGAAGAAGATCAGCTAAAAATTATCAACGGCGGCGCTGACGGCCAACTTGTTGCTGCCTTTCTCGATACGGTTGCCTCCGGTGACGAGCTTAACCTTTTCATTACCGTAACGGTTGATGACGATGCTGAGGTATCGGGGTCTGTTCAGCAAATCGCCACCCTCTTCTATCGCGAAAGTGCAGCCGCCCAGGCCGCTATCGATTTTACAATTGGCTCAGACAACGGTGCTGCCCCCGTAGCTCCCCTTGTTGAGCCGGTAGTGGTTACGCCGACGCTGGTTATCTCGGCGGCGCAAACAACTCCAACCGAAACACCAGCGGCTGTTGAGGCTGAGGCTACCACGGAAGCGATGGCAATGCCCACCGTTGAACCCACCGTCGAGGCCGAAAGCGATGAAGATTTCGTTCCACCCAACGGCTTACCCAAAACCGGCGATACCGAGATGGAGGAGGTTACCGAGCCAATTCCTCCCGATATGCTGCCGGTAACCGGCAACAATCCCTTCTTTGGCCCTAACGGCCAGATCAACCCCATGTTGGCGGTTGCCGCCGCGGGATTGATTGTGCTCATTGTCCTCGGCTACGGTCTCCGTTCGGTGCGGAGAACCGGCGAATAAAGTTGATATTTTCCTAACTCAGGCATATAATAAAATTGGGCTGCAAAATAAGCGCAGCCCAATTTTTTTTATCTGGTGACATTCCCTTTATGAATTATGTCGATCACACCCTTGCCAACGGGCTACGGCTGCTCATGATCCCCGCCGATATCTTTCAATCGGTCAGTATGGGCATTTTCGTAAAGGTTGGTTCTCGCTATGAGACTGCGCAGCATTCCGGTATTTCGCATTTTATCGAGCATATGCTCTTTAAAGGGTCGAAAAACAGACCCTCTGCGCGAGAAATGGCCGAGGCCATTGAGGGCATCGGTGGCGTTAGCAATGCCTATAC